>CAIUFU010000240.1 GCA_903898475.1 uncultured Alphaproteobacteria bacterium
GCTTTCATTTCCTAATAAAAGTCAACCACACCAGTAGCCACATTGTACATACCGCTGATAATTGCGATTTTACCTTTTTCGTGAAGGTCGTGGATGATTTTGCTTTCTTTAGTGATCTGTTTAACCACACGCTCAACGTTGATGGTACCAACTTTGTCAACGAAATCCAAAGAGTGAAAATCAGTCTGATTAGTTTTAATCAGCTTCGCTGCTTTTACTGCCGGTTTAATTTTTTTCAAAAGTCCGCTCAGTTTTCCCATTTCAACATTTTCGCAAGCGCCTTTAATCGCACCACATTCAGAATGGCCTAAAACCATGATTAGCTTGGCTCCAGAAACTTTGCATGCGAATTCCATGCTGCCTAAAATGTCGTCATTTAAAACATTTCCGGCGATTCGGCAGCTAAAAATATCACCCAAACCTTGGTCAAAAATTAACTCGGCAGAAGTGCGCGAATCAATGCAGCTCAAGACAAAAGCGAATGGATGTTGCTGCGCCGAAGTTTCGTTAATCTGCTGCAAAAGATTGCGGTTTAATTTCAGATTATTGACGAAGCGTTGATTTCCTTCTTTTAAAAGACGCACTGCTTTTGCAGGGCTTAAAGCATCGCGAACTTCACGGGTTAAAGCTGAAACTTCTTGATGTTCGGCATTTTGCAAAACGTTGCGTGAGTGGTAATTATTGCGCAAAATGAAAAACATGGCAAAGCCCATTCCGATGCCAACACCTTTGAGCAAATCGAAATAAAGCATGCCAATAATGGTCGCAACAAAGGGAATAAAATGTTCGCGGCCCATGGCGTGCATGTCTTTAAAAATTTGCGGTTTGGCCAATTTGTAGCCAACCATCAAAAGCACACAAGCCAAGGTGGCAAGCGGGATCATGTTGAGCAAGCTGGGAATAGCAATTGCCGAAATCAAAAGCAAAAAGCCGTGAGAAATTGTCGATAATTTGGTTTTTGCACCAAAATCGACATTGGCACTAGAGCGCGCCACTACTTGTGTGATTGGTAGTCCTCCGATTAGCCCCGAAATAATATTTCCCAAACCTTGAGCTTTTAATTCGCGATTAGTTGGCGTGACGCGTTTTTGCGGATCAAGTTTGTCTGCCGCTTCCACGCAAAGCAAAGTTTCCAAACTGGCAATTACTGCCATTACCAAAGCCATTGCGTAAATTTGCGGATTAAAAATTTGCGAAAAATCGGGTGTGGTAAATTGTGCAGCAAATTCGCCAAGGCCTGAAGTTACAGGGATTTTAACGATTTGTGTTTCGTGCAATTCCAGAAAATTACTCAAAACAATTCCGCTAATTACCGCAACTAGTGGGCTAGGAATCATTTTGAAAAACTTATGTTTTTTGGCAAAAACTCCGTCCCACGAAATCAAAATCAGCATTGAAATCACCGCAATGATTACGGCGTTTAAAGTTACGTAATTCAACATGTGAGACAGTTCGGAGAAAGTGTTGGCGCTGTCTAAATTTTCAAAACCAAAATCATTTTGAAACTCAGAATTGTAACCAATGGCGTGCGGAATTTGTTTGAGAATAATGATTAGACCAATGCCGGTAAGCATGCCTTTAATCACTGATTCGGGAAAGTAGCGGGCGATTGTGCCGAGACGACAAAATCCGGCGACAATTTGAATAACGCCGCACAACACTACTGCTAAAAGAAAAGTTTCCCAAGAGCCTCCTAAAGCTGCAAGGTAACCAAGAACAACCACCGCAAGACCAGCGGCAGGACCACTAACTCCAAGCGGTGAACCACTGGCAGCTCCCACAACAATACCACCAACAATTCCGGCAATGATTCCAGAAAAGAGCGGGGCGCCTGAGGCCAGTGCAATGCCAAGGCACAAAGGAAGCGCGACAAAGAAAACTACAAGACTGGCAGGTAAGTCTTGTTTGACGTGAGCGAAAAGTTTTTTCATGAAATTTTAACTAATAATTAACGAAGCTTTTGAGGGTGTTACAAAAAGCTTAAGCATTAGGTGGTGAAGTGGGGACGGCGGCAAAAATTTGCGGCGGGATTATTTCTTGTTGAATTTCAAGGTGCAATGAGGCTTTGAGAATTTTTAAATTAATGTCTTCGTGACTAAAAAATTTCCAATTTTCGAGCTCGCAATTTTCTTTTTCTGGAGATTCTTCGCCCACAGTAGCGTCAATAATTGCCGATTTTTCGTGGGCAAAATCAGAGGTAACGGAAGCCTGAAAACCACAGAGCAGGCCGAGGGCGATTAGAGTTAGAATTGTGTTTTTTAGTAGTTGCGGCATTGGCTGGTTTTGAAGATTTTGGTAAGTTGAGTTTTTTAAGTAGTTGGGGCAGTTGGGTTTTTCAAGGGCTGATTACTTAGTTGCTCAAAGTCACCCCGTCCTCGGTGTCACCCCGTCTTCACTACGGGGTCCACATTGTCACGAGTTCAGAAGTAAAGAATAAAATTCATGATTTGTGACGAGATGGACCCCGTCGTGAAGACGTGGTGACACCGAGCGCGGAGTAAGGGTTGGGAACTCGATCTAACTAAAACACCTTCGACAAAAACTTTACTCCCGCCAAAATCGTCATTAACCCAATCAGCTTCTTAAAAACATCCTCACTGATTTTTAAATGCACCCTGTAACCCAGCTGAATCGCCAAAAAAACCGGAATTACTGTCCACCAAATTTCAGCAAAAAACTCCGGCTTAATTTCGCCCTGAAAAGAAAGTTGTGCAAATCTCACCAAATTAAACACCACAAAAAACACCGCCAAAGTGGTGCGAAAAGTTGATTTGTTTTTGAAGTCGTCTTTTAAAGCATTGGCAACAAATGGTCCGCCAATGCCAAAAGCGCCTTGCGACATTCCGCCGATGAAAAGTAACTTTTGTTTGAAGATTTTTGGAAAAGTAAATTTGTCAAAAAAGATGTTTTTTACGGCGAGTAAAATTAGCAAAATTCCAAAAATTAATGACAGAGTTTGGGAAGAAAGTTTGCTGAAAATAAATACGCCAAAGATGGTTCCGGCAAGGCAAAGCGGAATTAAGCTTTTGAAGATTTTTTTATCGAAAGATTTGAAATCGGTGTAGGCAATGTAGGCACTAGAAAGCGTGCCAATGTAAAGCCCTGCGAGGATCATGATTTTCAGATCAATAAAAAATCCGAGAATTGCGTAAGCGATTAATCCGCCGCCAAATCCGACAATGCTTTCAACAAAAAAACCCAGAGAAAAACTTGTTGCGATTAAGAGTGCTACTGACATATTTTTTGCTTAAATAAATGGTCGGAAATTTTCTGACGCACTCTTTGTAAGATCGTTCCCTCCCTAAGTAAAAGCAATCAATGAAAATTTTTTATTTATTCCTGATCTTCGCGTTTTTTTCCTGCGAAGTTTTTGCTGATGACGAAGATAATCTGGGAATTATCAAAAGCTTGGTTTTGGAAACTTCCGAAAAAATCAAAGAAAAAGAAGCTGATGCTTTTAAACCAAGTTTCACCGGCTCGTTGGTTTACGACTTAAATGTCAGCGACGAATATCAAAGCACCAATCGCCAAAATGAGTTTTTGGACACTAGGTCAAGAGGGCGCTTTAACTCGTCTTTTAAATTTGCCAAAAATCTTTCTTTTAACAGTTTCTTAAGATTTGAGCGCGTTAACCAAGCTTCAGAAGTTTCAAGAAGAAGCGCTCTGCCAAACGGTGGGGGCGATCGCGCTTTTGAAAATGAAGGGCTTTACGCCGAAGAGGTAAACTTTTCTTACAACGGCAAAAAACATGCTTTTGTGCTTGGAAAATTTGATCTCAACTTTGGTTCAGCTTGGCGTTTTGGTCGCGGTATTTGGACCTACAACATTGCGGACAGTTACCGTCAAAGAGAAAAATTAGGCCTTAACGGAATTTATCGAGCGGGAGAGAGCAAGAAGACGGGACGCTACGAACTTTCTTACGCGGTTTTTACCAATGAACGCAAAAATTTAGACAATTCAATTATTACCGGTCGTGATTCAGCATATAAATCTGACGCGGTTCCGAGAGACACCAGATCGCTGCAATCTTACATTACTTCGCTCGACATCGCTTTTGATTTTGCTGAAAATGACAAATTAAATTACCATTTTGCCTACATTAATTTGGCGGTGAATGAAAAAGCGAGCTCGGTTGCGCCCGCCAAAATAGCCGATCAAAAAGGTTTTGTAATGAGCATGAATTATAAATTTCCGCTGCGTGAAAACTTTATTTTGGATGGCTTGTTGGAACATGCCGCAATTAAAAATTTGGGCGGTAATGCTGACGCCAAAGAAGATTATTTAACTGCTAACGTCATTGGCAAATTTTATAAAAATTGGAATGTCACTTTAGGTTACGCCAAGCATCACAATGCGGTTTATGGTGTTAGTAGTTTTGACAAAAATTTAAGCGAAATTTCTTTTGGTTACGAGTTCAAAAAAACCGCTCTTTTTGACAAATTACTTTTCCAAGTGGGTTACGAAAACCAGCGCTACGATTACCACACTAGCCTTGAAACTAGAAATGCTTTGGGCGCTTTGATGCGTTATCAGAAGAGCTTTTAGTGCCTCGGTGTGTTTTTCGCACTTCGTGTCACCGTAACGAGTTCAGAAATAAGGAATAAAATTCATGATTTGCGACGAGATGGACCCCGTCATTCGACGGGGTGACA
>CAIUFU010000241.1 GCA_903898475.1 uncultured Alphaproteobacteria bacterium
CTGCTGCCGCTGCTGCCGCCTCCGCTGTCGCCGCCGCCGCCGCCGCCGCCGCTGCCACCGCCGCCTTCTCGTCCTTCGTTATGCTCCCTTGAAGCCATCATCAAAGCTGTTCTGCCCTCTCGATTCACTAAATTAAAATCCGCCCCACCACCTAGAAGAGTAATTACTACTGCCAAGTGACCTTCTCTTGCGGCAACCATCAAAGCCGTAAGTCCATCCCCGCCGACTAAATCGAGATTGGCCCTTTTATTCGCAAGGGTCGCTACCACTTCTAGGTGATTTTTACTTGCGGCAAGTCGCAAAGCTGAAAAGCCCGATTGATTAGTTAAATCAATATTGGCTCTACCATCTAAAAGAGCGTTTACTATTGCCACGCGACCATATCTTGCGGCAATCATCAAGGCTGTCGAGCCTTCTCGAGAAGCCAAATCAACGCTAGCACCCCTATTTATAAGAGCCTTCACCACCTCTAGGTGATTGCCATCTACAGCAAATCCCAAAGCTGAAAAGCCTGATTGATTAGTTAAATCAATACTGGCTCCCCCATCTAAAAGAGCGTTTACTATTGCCACGCGACCTTTTTCTGCAGCAACCATCAAAGCTGTAGAGCCTGTTGGAGAAGCCAAATCAACGCTAGCACCCCTATTTATAAGAGCATTCACCACCTCTAGGTGATTGCCATCTACAGCAAATCCCAAAGCTGAAAGGCCCGATTGACTAGTTAAATCAATACTGACTCCCCCATCTAAAAGAGTGTTTACTATTGCCACGTAACCTTTGTGAGCAGCGATCCTCAAGGCTGCCGAGACTGCTGGAGAATTCAAATCAACGCCAGCGCCTCTATTTATAAGAGCCCTCACCACTTCTGTGAGGCCTTTATTTGCCGCAAAACACAAAAATAGATATTTGTCTTCTTCGGAAAATAAGTTGGGATGACCTCGATAACAATTTAGCCTTGCTTCATCAAGCTCATCAGTGCGACAAAATCCTCCGAAGACGTATTGAATAATTTCGATGTCTTGAAATTTGATTCCCCAAGCAATTAGGCGCCCGCCAATATATTGCGCCTTTTCTAAACTCAAGGCACCATGCCTACTGTGCAACAATTGATCTAGGTTTGATAGTCGGCCTGGGTTGTGAAATACTCTATCAAGATTTATCCGACTGTCATTTAGCTCCTCGGCACTAGATAATTCGATGCGTTCTTGCACGAACTCCGCAGGAGCATTGCCAAAAAAGACCTCAGAAATTGCGACTTGTGTGGCATCGCCATGTTCTAAATATTTCATGTAAGAGCTTAGATTATCTTTCCAAGGATTCAGGCTGCCAGCTGCGACACTTATTTTGTTACTTAGGCTCGGATTGCTCTTTCTAAATCTCTCAGACAAGCTCCTCAATTCAATAACTCCCATATCTACATCCCCAAGATTCAGCTCACCTCGTTTTCTCATACCCACAGCATGCACTGTATTTATAAATTGTATTGGGCTAGATCCTCTCTGCGCTTGGCGCCCAATCAATAATAATGCATCAACACCGATTTCACGATTAGCCCCAATGTCGCTGTCCAACAAGGCCGCTATTTTTTGCGGAGCATCTAAATCAAAAAGACTTAGCGGCGGCTCAAGGGTAACAAGGCTTTCAAGCCGCATCTTTGGAAAAAGATCAACCACTTTTTCTTTAGACCAACAATATTGGCCATCGCTCTCTTCAACAATATCCTCCGGCTTTAATCCCACCAGCTCCAAAACTCTTCCCGCCTCATTCCAATTACTTCCCTCTGTTGGATTTCGTTTTTGACGAGTCATTTCAAACACCCCGCTCAACCTTTCTTTGCATTTGCTACTGGAAAGCCTGTCGATACCCAAGAATTGCTTGCCAAGCTTTCTCTGCCGGTATTTCTAAGGCCGTATGCTTGGCTTGACTTTTTGTCGTGTCGTCAAAACCAAATAAATAATTTATTGCCGGAATAAGATGTGGCTGATTACCTTCATAAACAAATGGAGAAAATTTTATACGCGCCTCTTCAACAATTTCATTGTGAACATCAAATATCATTCTCTCGCGCGGCGTCATTTCAACTTTTCTTAAGAATTTTACAGCTTCTTGCAGCCTGTCTCTCGTGCCCTCAATACAGGCATATTCCGATTTTTGAATTGGAGGAAATATTGCTAAAGCGTGATTTCTTTTTTCCTCAGGAAAATCACTTAACATCGCAACATATCCAATAAACTCTCTCATGAATAAAATCAGATCGTCTTCTCTAAGATTTCTCTCGCTCAATAAATGGCTCCTAAGCAACCCATCCTCGCCATCTCGAAGAAGCCTTAACACCTCTTTTCCCACTTTCTTTTTGACCAAATAGGCATTGATCGCATTTAGGGTTGTGCAAATGTTTTGCGCGCGCTCTTGCATCTGAGCAGAAAAAAAAGCTTCCGAAGTTGCGCCAAATTTATCTGCCCTATTCCACAACTCGCGGTGAGCACGCAGCTCTTTGGGAGCGATAACTTCAGTAGAATCTTGAATGTAAGAATATTTTTGAAGTATCTCAAAAATCTCTTCTTTTGAGAGAGAGCTTTCTTCTGCCTCAGTTGTTTCGTGCGCAAATTTTGACATTTGAATTTCTTTTTTTACTAAATTTTAAAATAACTCAACCACTCCGCGATCAAGCAGCAGTTGGTTTAAATAGGTTCCAGAATCTGCAACTTTCTGCACGTTTGTTTCACCTTTTTTGCCAAAAAAAACATCGGCAATGTAACGCCCGTAAATGTCGGTTTTGTTGGTTTTAATAATTAAAAACGGCGCGTCTTTTAAACTTTCTTGCAAAACTTTAGTAGCTTTTTTCCCGGCAGCTGTTGTTGATTCTGCGGCATTAATTTTAGCCAGTCGCAAAATTTCTTGGTGGCGAATTTTAAACCCTAAATCCAGCGTGACGTGAATGGTATCGCCGTCAACAACGCGGTCTAAACTTGCTTTGTAGGTGTACATTTTCTTGGAATCGACACTCGATTTTTTCAAACCAAACCCCTCAGATTTTTTCACCGACTCAACAATTTCTCCGTCAGTTTTGAAAGAAGTTTTGACTTCGGAAAAAACTTTAAAGCCACAATCCACAAAGCTCGAAGACGAGTCAGAAAATTTCACCAACTTGTAAGTAAAAACTTTTCCCCGCGTAACTTTTAACTTTTCGCCGCTGTAAATTTTTTTAGCGCGTGGTTTTAATTTTGAAATTTCGCGCTGAAGATTATTCACGCCCAGCTTGTTGGTGAGGGTTAAATCTTCCAAATATTTACGCTTCTCAACATCTTTTACCGAAACCAAATTGCGGTAGTGACTCCAGTTCAAACCCCTCTCTTCTTTAGGCAAAACTGGGTAGGCTTTGTAAAAGCTGCGCATTTGGTAGAGGGTGCGCTTTGCAATTGAAATGTCTTTTGCCAAATCAGCAAAAAGTTTTTCTCCGTAATCGGCACGATCGTTTTTGACTAAATGCTCGTCGATTATTTTTCCAATCTCCCAACACATTTCTACTTTCTCGCGATTCACTGTTTGGACAATGTCGGCTTCAGTTTTTTGAATAATTTTTTGAACTTTTTCTAAAAGATTTTTGTAGTGATTTAAAATGACGGTCATTTTACTGGATGCTTGATTTTACTGGTCAAAAGTTAATTTTGCGCGCTGCGCGCACAATTTAAATTACCCTAAAAAAAGCAACCTTATTTGTTACTTTTACCCCACCGCTGGACGGGATTTGTAATCCCGTCCACACGTTCATTTTCAATGCTTAAAGTTTTGCCTGAACATGTGGACTGGGTTGCAAACCCAGTCCAGCGGCTAGGGTGACACCGAGATTAAAACAGCGCAACTAACGCCAAACTTTAAACAAAAAAAAGCCGGTTGAGTTTTTTAAGAACTCAACCGGCTTCTTTTTAATTTCTCCCCTCGCCTACATCGGCAAGTTGTCGTGCTTTTTCCAAGGCTTGATTACTTTTTTGTTTTTCAAAATTTGCAAAGAAGCGCAGATTCTTTTGCGAGTATTTTGCGGGCGAATCACTTCGTCAATGAAGCCGCGAGATGCTGCTACAAAAGGTGAAGCGAACTTCTCACGATATTCAGCAACGCGTTTAGCTTTGCTTTCTGGGTTTTTCGCATCTTCGCGGAAGATAATTTCAACTGCACCCTCAGGGCCCATTACCGCGATTTCAGCGTTAGCCCAAGCGTAATTTACGTCACCTTTCAAGTGTTTCGAATTCATTACAATGTATGCACCGCCGTAAGCTTTGCGGGTAACAACAGTGATTTTTGGCACTGTCGCCTCACCGTAAGCGTAAAGCAATTTCGCACCATGTTTAATGATGCCTGCATGTTCTTGATCGGTGCCAGGTAAAAATCCTGGAACGTCAACGAAAGTTAAAAGTGGAATGTTAAAGGCGTCGCAGAAGCGAATAAAACGCGCCGCTTTTTCGCTGGCTTTAATGTCGAGACATCCCGCCAAATGCATTGGCTGGTTAGCCACGATACCAATAGTTTCGCCTTCCAAACGTCCGAACCCAACCATGATATTTTTGGCGTAGTTTGGATGAATCTCGAAAAAATCACCTTCGTCCAAAATTTTCTCAACAAGCTCTGACATGTCGTAAGGCTGGTTGGTATTGTCTGGAATCAAAGTGTTAAGCGAGATGTCAACGCGATCAGCTTCGTCAGCTGTTGGAATTTGTGGCGTTGGTTTTTGGTTTGAAAGTGGCAAGAAATTAATCAAACGACGTGCTTGCAAAAGCGCTTCAATGTCGCTTTTGAAAGTTAAGTGAGCCACGCCGCTTTTGCTGCCGTGAACTGACGCGCCACCCAATTCTTCTTGGGTAACGGTTTCGTGAGTTACGGTTTTAACTACGTCGGGACCTGTCACAAACATGTAAGAAGAGTTTTCTACCATGATTGTAAAATCAGTTAGTGCCGGTGAATAAACCGCACCACCCGCGCATGGCCCCATGATTAGAGAGATTTGCGGAACAACACCACTGGCGTCAATATTGCGTTGAAAAATTTCGCCGTAGCCGCCGAGTGAATCGACACCTTCTTGAATTCTGGCTCCGCCCGAATCGTTGATGCCAATTACAGGAGCGCCTACTTGCATGGCACGATCTAAAACTTGGCAGATTTTTTTTGCGTGAGCTTCACCCAAAGATCCGCCCATTACGGTAAAATCTTGGCTGTAAACAAAAACGAGGCGACCATTGATGGTGCCTTGTCCTGTAACTACGCCGTCACCTGGATGTTTTTTGTCATCCATGTCGAAATCGGTGCAGCGATGCTCAACGTAAAGACCGTATTCTTCAAAAGAATCGGGATCCAAAAGAACCTCGATTCTTTCGCGAGCGGTTAATTTTCCTTTTGAATGCTGCAGGTCGATTCTTTTTTGACCGCCGCCGATTCTAGCTTCTTCGCGCTTTGAAGTTAGTTTTGCAATATTTGGAGAACGCATGTTTTTTTAAAAATTAGTTCAATTTCGCAATAATAGTTTCGCCACCGATCATGGTTTGACCAATCAAAGATTTGATTGAAACATCTTCTGGCAAATAAATGTCAGCGCGGCTGCCGAAACGAATGATGCCGTAGCGATCGCCCATTGTAACTTCTTGACCTTCTTTGATGTCAGAAACGATACGACGAGCAACTAGTCCGGCAATTTGTACGAAGATGATGTCAACGCCGTTAGCAGTTTTTACAACAACTGAATTTCTTTCATTTTCGGCGCTGGCTTCGTCAGCATTGGCGCTTAAAAATTTACCAGGTTTGTAACTAACTTTTGTTACGGTTCCGCTCACAGGAACGCGGTTTACGTGAACGTTAAATACGTTTAAGAACACAGTGATTTTGTTGAATTTTTTATTGCCGTAGCCCAAGTCGTCTGGGGCTTCAACTGAATAATCAACGCGAGTAACAACGCCGTCCGCTGGGCTGATGATTACATTTTCTTCAACTGGCATAACTCTTTCAGGATCACGGAAGAAAAATACGCACCATAATGTTGCGACAAGTCCGATTAAACCAAGAGTGTTGCTTAGCATGGCAAGAAGTGCGGTTACTAAAGCGAAGATGATGATGAATTTGTAGCCTTCTTTGTGGATTGCAAAAGTGACTAATTTTAGAGCGTCTAGGAAGTGAGTCATAAAAAAATTTATTAAGATTAATTAGTGCGTGTGATTCGTTGGCGCGCGAGAGTCGTCATCCTCAAAAATTCGAGGATGACGAGCTATTTATTTATTCAACTTCGCTGGCTTTTTGCCAAAGCTTATCCAGCTCTTTTAACGAAACTTTTTTCTTTTCCAGTCCAGAATTGCTCAAGATGAAATCGATGGTTTTTTCTTCAATGATCGAGCCGCGAAGCTGTTGCACAGCGCCTTCATTTTTTTGGTAATAATCAATCACGGCTTTTTCATTAGCGGCGATAACTATTGCACACAGATCATCAACAGAGGATGACGCCTCAACGCCAGCCTTTGCGCTTGCCGCAATCTGCTCGTCCACTTGCGCGTCAGTTA
>CAIUFU010000242.1 GCA_903898475.1 uncultured Alphaproteobacteria bacterium
GAACTCGTTGAAGAGATCTTCAATGTCACCACTCTTGTTCAAAATTTGTCCGTTTAAAGTGATTTTATAATTTTGAGATGGGGAAGGTGACTTTTGGTTAAATCCCACAATTGTGTAAGTGAAGCTGTTCAATTTTACGTTAAAGTTTTTGAGGAATTTTAGCTTAGTGTAAAAGTCGCTAACGTTAGTTCCAACTGATCCAAGTGCTTGTTCAATTTTACCAAAATCAGTTACCTTTTCGATATCTACCGCTTCGCCATCTTCGTTAGTTTTAGCACCTTCAAGTGCCATTTTTTGAATTTTAGAAAAATCTTCCGCCGCCGCTGTTTTTTGAGCTTCCGCACTGTTAATCATTCGACGCAAACCGTCACGAGTGAAAGCACTGTATAAAATGGCGACAACTGTAGCAAAAATGAACATGATGTTCATGTAGTAAGAAACCTTCAAGCCGACGAAAAACTTTTCAATGGCGGCAATTTTGGAGGTGGAGAATTTTAATATTTTATTACTTTTGGAGAAAACTCGCGAAAGCAGTAAGTCACAAGAAGCACTGTTAATAGGCAGAAGTTTGGAATCGCCAATTTGCGCTGCGGCTTGAGCTGGAGTGTAGCTGATGAAATTCATCTCAGTAGTATTAAGCTTTTTAATCGACTCCAAAGCTTCAGCAGGAAGAATATTGACGATATCAAGTTCTGACATCGATACGTCGGGAAATAGACGTTTTAGATATTCAAAAGTGCTGTAAATATCTTGTTCATATTTTTCTAAGAAGTCGGGCTGATTAAAATCATAATTTACAACCCGAGTGAAAACGATGCCGCTATTTGAAAACACCACCTGTCTAATGCCGCTGACCTTATTTTGCATGATCAGGCAGTAGAGATCGTTTCTTTTATTCTTGATTTTTGAGCGGGCGTTGATGTCTTTTTTTAGCAGGTTGAGCAAGCTAAAAGATTCAACTGGCAACATGTAAATGCCAATTAAGCGATTTGGCATTTCTAGCAAAAACTCAATCCATTTGCTGACAATATCAGAGTTTGTTGAAGAGACAAAAAGACATTCCCACCTCTTGTTACTTTGCGGAACTTTAGTTTTGGATTTTGCCTGATTAAGGATGATGTAGTTTTTGAAACTTTCCTTGTCGCCATCACTTGCCATGTCGCGTTTTACAAGGCGGGTAAGATCTGATTTGCGCACCAGAGGATAAACTTTTTTCTTGTAACTCTGGTCAACCGTGTCGATTAAGATGTAAACCGATGCGTCTTTGTGCGATAAAAAAATGCCTTTTAGTTCTTCTTTCGACTTGTCGTTTAATTCATCTAGAAAAATTTTATTCTTGATTTTGCTACCATCATGCAACGCTACAACCGAGCCGTAATTCCCTATTGTGACGACAATATTTTTCTTAGAAAACATTTGAGTTTGAGATAGTTAAAACTTAGAAATTTTTATGAATAAAGGTTTTTTACGAACCATTATTTTAACATGCAATTATTCATCA
>CAIUFU010000243.1 GCA_903898475.1 uncultured Alphaproteobacteria bacterium
AATTGATGAGATTGGGTTGGAAAGTGTTTCTACCGCTTTCTCTAGCTTGGGTTGTTGGCACCGCCGCCTTCGTCGTTTATTTGAAATAATCTCATGAAATTTTTAAAAAGAGCTTCTTCATTTTTACTTAGAGAAATTGTCATCGGCCACGCTCTGACCTTGCGTTATTTCTTTAAGAAAAAAGTTACGATTAATTACCCTTACGAAAAAGGCCCCGTTAGCCCTAGATTTCGCGGCGAACATGCTTTGCGACGCTATCCAAACGGCGAAGAACGCTGCATCGCTTGCAAACTTTGTGAAGCAATTTGCCCGGCGCAAGCAATTACAATTGAAGCCGAAGAAAGAACTGACGGTTCACGCCGCACCACCAAATACGACATCGACATGATGAAATGTATTTACTGCGGACTTTGCCAAGAGGCTTGCCCGGTTGATGCAATTGTTGAAAGCTCAAATTTTGAATTTTCTACCGAAACTCGTGAAGAACTTTACTACAACAAAGAAAAACTTTTGGCCAATGGCGAACGTTACGAATATTCACTTCGCCAAAATATCGAATCTGACGCTAAACATCGCTAATCATGAATTTCACACTTGATCTATTTTATCTTTTTTCTTTTGTCTTAGTAGCTTCAGCCCTTGTGGTTGTTAGTGCCAAAAACATGGTACATTCCGTCATGTTCTTGGTTTTATGCTTTTTAAATGCTGCCGGACTTTTCGTTTTGCTGGGCGCCGAATTTCTGGCGATGCTCTTGATCGTTGTTTATGTGGGCGCTATTGCAGTTTTGTTTTTGTTCGTCGTGATGATGCTCAATGTCGATTTCAAAGATGTTGAACATAAAATTAATCGTCACTTGCCGATTCTCATCATGATTGGCGTTTTGATGCTGACTGAAATTTTTCTAATCACGCAATTTTCTAGCGTGAAATTTTACGACACCGTTTCGCTCTTTCCTACTCCAACCGACGTTCACAACACTAACGCCATTGGCAATCTGCTTTACACAGATTTCATTTTACCATTCCAACTAAGCGGCTGCATCCTTTTCGTTGCCATGATCGGCGCCATTGTTTTGACTTTACGCGATGAAACTCGCTTCATCCGCAAACAAAAAATCAGCGACCAAGTGGCTCGCACCAAAGCAAATTCTTTGGAAATCGTTAAAGTAAAATCCGGCGAGGGGATTGATTTATAATTATGAACGGACTTGAACTAAAGCACTTCATCACACTTTCAGCAATTTTATTTTGCATCGGAGTTAGTGGTATTTTTCTGAATCGCAAAAACGTGATTTCCCTTTTAATGTCGATCGAGCTGATGTTGCTTTCGGTCAATATTAACTTCGTAGCATTTTCAGCTTTCTTGCATGATTTAGTTGGACAAATTTTTGCAATTTTCATTCTGACTGTTGCGGGTGCCGAAGCCGCGATTGGCTTGGCCATTTTGGTGATTTACTTTCATAATCGTAAAAATATCGAAATTGAAAATATCTCATCAATGAAAGGCTAATGCGCAT
>CAIUFU010000244.1 GCA_903898475.1 uncultured Alphaproteobacteria bacterium
AGGCCTGGGTGGACTTGAACCACCGACCTCGCACTTATCAGGCGCGCACTCTAACCAACTGAGCTACAGACCCATTTAAGTTTTCCTTTGGGAAGGCGCGGCAAATTAGGGGCGGCTTTGGGAAAGTCAAATATTCGTTTTAGGGGAGATGTAATTTAGTTTGTTACCACAATCTTTTTGTCACCCTGAGCTTGTCTAAGGGTGCTTCTGGGTACTAAAGTGCCACGAATCACCCTTCGACAAGCTCAGGGTGACAAAAAGATTTTTTTGAGTGAAAAAAAATCCTAAAACTGAATTTTCTACAGCTGTAGAAAATTGGCTTTTAACCAGCAAAATCAACCATCCAAAAAATGAAAATCGTATTAAATGGTTACAAAAAGCTCTTAACTGAAGTTCAAAAAACCATTCAAAAAACCGAGACAAAAATTGTTCAGACGGTGAATCAGCAAAAAATTTTAATGTGCTGGCAAGTCGGAAAAATAATCGACGAACATTTGGAAAAAAATGACCGTGCTGAGTACGGCAAAAAATTACTCACTCAACTTTCTCAAGATGTTTCGATTTCTGACAAATCGCTCTACCAAATGCGCGCCTTCTACAAAGCCTACCCAACTCTACCAAAAAACGAAAATGATTTGAGTTGGAGTCACTACCGCAGTTTGGCCTCAGTTAAAAACGACGAGACTCGGAAATATTTGGAAGATTTGAGTGTGGAAAATCATTTAGAGGCGAATGAATTGCAGAGGGAAATTTCGAAAACAAAACCGCGGGTGGTGAAGGTTGCACCTAAAAAAATTGCGCAATTAACTTGTAAGCGCGGAAAGCTTTTTACCTACAAAATAGCCGCTTTGCCTGCGAGTGAGAAAATCTTTGTCGATTGTGGATTTAATATTTTTACTGAAATCAAAACCAGTTTGAAGGCAGAAGAAATTGTTGAGTCGGTAAAAAAAGGTGAAGGTTTTTCGCTGAAGAAATCTAGCACCAAGCCAGACCAAATGCACACTTACAAAGCTTTCTTAGACCGCGTGGTTGACGGTGACACTTTGCACGTGACTCTCGATTTGGGATTTAAAATTGCACACCGCGAGATTTTGCGGCTTGCCAAAATTAACGCGCCGGAGTCTGACACTGTTGACGGCAGACTAAGTGCTGAAGCGCTGAGAAAAATTCTAAAAGACGTGCCTTTCTTAATAATTAAAACCAATAAAACCGACATTTACGGTCGCTACATTGCCGATGTTTTTTTTAGCGACAGCGGCGAAAGCAACGCACAGAAGGTTGCAGATCAGGGAATTTATTTGAATCAATTGCTGCTCGACCGAAGATTGGTGTGGGAATATTAGTTCGAAGCAGTTGTGAAAATAACTTACAAAACCGGCTAAATATTTTGACAGTGAAGTATTGGCGCTTAATTTAAGAGGTTTAAAAATCCCTAAAATTTTTTATCAAAAATGCCAGTCGTAAAAATTTACCGCAAAATTAAAGCGCGCGGTTTTTCCCTAGTCGAATCCTCCGTCGTCATTATTATGATCGGAATCATTATTGGGGGTGTTGTAGTTAGTGGCACGATTATTAAGCAGTCGAAACTAATCTCTTCACAAATTTTAACGGACAGCTCTCCCGTCAATTCTATTCCCGAAACTTCCTCTTGGTTGGAAAGCACTTTAGAAAAAAGTTTTAGCGCTTCAGAAAGTAACAACCACTCATCTCTAAGCCTTTGGAGCGACATTAAAAACTCCAACAATCCTAAAAATGATGCAACCACAGTTCAGGTTGAGGGCAACTCGCCAGAATACACCACGGATGCAATGGGCTATTTGCAGGCAGTAAAATTTACCGGCACTGGCTACCTCAATATTGACGGCTCTTCACTAAACGGCACCAACTACAGCGTGGTGGTTTTGGAAAAAAGACAAAGCGCCTCAGGGGACAATTATTTTATTGGCGACAGCTCAAACACTACGGCGAATCGCAGCTTGTTGTTGGGCTACAATTCTGACACAGGCGTCATTCACTCGCAATCAGGTGGAACGTTAACCAATGCCACCACGGCGGGGGTTGATTCTTACAGCAACAACAGCAAGCCGCGCATTTTTGTTTTCACGGCAAGCGGCACTGCTGGCAAAAACACCTACGTTAATGGTACTTTGGCGGCTTCAGATCCAAGCAACACGGCACGTCTTACTGGCGTTACAAATTTGAGTATTGGCAAAAATTACGTCGGTGAAATTGGCGAAGTAATTACATTTACCAAAGCTCTCAACAGCGAAGAGCGCAAATCAATTGAAGATTATTTGGCTAAAAAATGGACGGTCAAATTAACTCGCGATGCTTCGCCAACTTGCACCAGCGGTGTTGTTTCTGAAACTGGATGTAAGCAGATTTGTTTGGTGAATATTGTTGGGGTTTCTTCGCCGCTTTCGGTAGAGGAAGGTCAATCATTTAATTTTGGCTGTAATGATTCTGGCTACAGTGGCAGTACTTCGCAAAGCTACACTTGTTCTTCTGGTGGTGTTTTAACGCCAACTCCAACTGCAACTGCTTGCACCTCAAATGGCTGTGCTAGCGGTTACGAAGTTGTCGGTGGCGTTTGTCAGGCAATTTTCTGCACGGTTCCAGGAACTGTTGGAACCTCCACAGCCAGTGTCTCGCAAGCTAGCGGCACTGTGCCTTGTAACGCCTCTGGCTACACTGGCGGTCCGGCTAATTACACTTGTATTGCCGGAACTTTTGCGGTGACTGGAAATGCTTGTGCGGCTGCGCAAAAATGTACGGGCGGTGACACCACAACTTACGCGGCTGCGGGCGACACGATTCACCTTTTTGTCACAGCAACTTCACCAAAAACGCTAGTTTGTAGCCAATCGGTAAATGCTTCGGTGCTGCTAATTGGGGGTGGCGGGGGTGGCGGTTACAACTTTGGGGGTGGCGGAGGTGCGGGAGGATTTCTTGAAGTTACTGGCTACGGTCAGGTGATTCCTGCCGGATCTCATACAATTACAATTGGTGCTGGTGGAACTGGCGCGCAAACTGGCTCGGTGCGCGGGACTGCTGGCGGCGACACAACTATCTCATTTGGTTTAACTGCAACGGGTGGCGGTGGTGGTGGCACGGCAAATACGGCTAGTGTTTACGGTGGTGGTGCTGGTGGATCGGGCGGCGGAAACAGTGTTAGCAGCGCCAATGGCGCGTCTGGAGGCGCTGCAACTTTGGGGCAGGGAAATCTCGGCGGACAAGTTACTTCAGCCTCGGGCGGCGCTGGTGGCGGTGGTGCTGGTAGTGTCGGTGGCAATGGTGGAACTAATCCTGGTAATGGTGGCAGTGGTAAAACTTCAACTATTACCGGTGGCGCAGGAATTACTTGTGCAGGGGGTGGTGGAGGTGGAAATTACAATGTTGGCTACAATTCAGTAGGTGGTTCGGGAGGAGGTGGAAAAGGTGGCTCGTCAATTTCTTCAGCACCTGCCAACGCTACCGGCTACGGTTCGGGAGGTGGTGGAGGTGCTGGTGCTAACATTACCAACTCGAAAGGTGGCAGTGGCATTGCAGGACTTTTGATTGTGCGCTACACTAACTAGCTACATGATGTTGCAAAAATAATTAGAAGCTTGTTCCGATTTTTGCGATTCTTCTTTCAGATTAGTAGACTTGGATTTTTTCAGAGTTGTTGCTAGGGATGTTGCTTCTTTAATGATGATTTCAAGAGCTTGATGTGCTAAAGGTTTGACGTGTTCGTGGGATTGGGCTGTGGGAGTAAAAGTTCTAATTAATAAATGGTGTGCGAAAGAGTTAGTGTTTGACAGGGTTTCTAATTCTTGGTCGCTAAAGCTAATGTTGCTGCTGTTTGGTTGAGGAAGTGTATTAGAAGTTAGAAGCTCCAACTGTTCAAACGAAGGAATCTAGTTATTTTAGCAGCTAGGGTTTGCACATGTTGTTGGGTTTCTTGCATTTTCTGCATCGTCAAAGGATTGATCGCAACTTCGTAACATCTTTTATTTGCTAAAGTTTCACGGTTGCCATCTGGTTCTCTAGGGTCGCCGTAAGAAATGCGTTGTTCTTTAAAATCGCGAAGCCACTTAATTTGCTCTTCTGACGCTCCTGATTTTTTTAATAATTGTTTTCTCAATGAAATGTTATTTGGCAAAATAGCCGCCAGATAAAATGCCTCTGCATCTCTGATTTCATCGATGTTAATGGCTTCTACTTCTTGTGTTTGCAATTCATCCAGCCAATTCGGATTATTTTGAGATGATGTAATAACTTCCTTCAAAAATTTTGGCATGAGAATTTCTCCCTAATTAGTTGGTAAATTGCTCCCGAATAATTCTTTCCTCCAGCGAATGATTGGGGTCGAAAAGAATTTTAAACGCGATTGAACGATCTTCAAAAATCAAAACTTCTTTAACATTTTTAACCTCGTTAGAGTCAGCAGTAGCGCTAACTGGGCGTGATTCACAATTCAAAACTTCTAATTTTATTTTGCTGTTTGCAGGTAGCAAAGCACCGCTCCAATTGCGTGGGCGAAAGGGGCTAATTGGCGTTAGTGCTAAAATTTCTGAACCGAAGGGAATGATTGGTCCACCTGCTGACAAGTTGTAGGCGGTGCTTCCGGCAGGGGTTGCAACTAAAATTCCGTCAGCGGCAAGGCAGCTGATTCTCTCGCGTCCGTTAATTGAAATTTTGATTTTTGCTGCTTGGCTTGATTGGCGTAAAAGCGCGACTTCATTGATTGCAATGTGGCTGTATCTTTTATTTTCTGCGTCAAGAACTTCCATCCGCAAAGGGTAAAGCGTTGATTCTTGGGCTTGTGCGATGTTTTCTAAAAAATTTTCTTCGCTAAAAGAATTCATCAAAAAGCCGACAGTGCCGCAATTAATGCCGTAAACGGCGATTGGTTTTGATTCGTATTCGTGCAGTAAATGCAGCATTAACCCATCACCACCAATGGCCACGACAATGTCGATTCCGGTGACGTTTTTGTGGTTTTGGGTGAGGTCGGTGAGGCCGTATTTGGCAACGAGTAAATCTTTTTTGGCTGCGGCGTCTGTGTTGTTTTTTGCAGCGATTACGGCGATTTTTTTGGTCATTTTTTGGTTACTTGAAGATTAGGAGTGCGTTGACTGGACCCCGTCGTGAAGACGGGGTGACACCGAGTGCGCGTAATACAAACTCTAGTCACACTCAGTTGTCACCCCGTCTTCACGACGGGGTCCAGTCAACGCAATCAGAGTTTCATTCTACTTACCGCGCCAACTCATACAGCGCAATTGCTGCGGCTACTGACGCGTTTAAACTTTCAACTTCTGTGTCAATTTCAATCCGAGTCAACAAATCGCAATTTTTTTTCACCAAGTCGCGAATCCCGTCTCCTTCTGATCCAACAACTAGCGCGATGTTTTTGTATTCTTTGATTTTAGTCACCGCCACCGTGCCTTCTCCGGCCAAGCCCACACACCAGTAACCGATTTTTTTTAGCTTCTCAAACAGGTTGCTAAAATTTGTCACCACAAACAAATCAGCTAATTCAATGGTTCCGGCGGAAGATTTCACAATTGTGGCATTTTCTTTTGGTGAATTGTGTTCGCAAAAAATAATGCGAGTCACGCCAAAACTAACGGCGCTGCGAATGATTGCGCCAATATTGTGCGGGTCAGAAATTTGGTCGAGCAGAATTAAAGTTGGCAGCTGTTTTTCGCTGTCAGCAATTTTTTGTAGCTCCGCTAAAAGGTCGCCTTGAGTTTTAGTAGGAAGTCGCGAGCAGCGCACAGCAAAGCCCTGATGCACTTGATTTTTGCCAAAAAGCGCTTCGATTTTTTCGTTGTCGACTAATTTGATTAAAGAGGCGAGGTGTGAAAGAGAATGTTTTTGTAAAAACTTTTCCAACTCAGAAATTGAATTTTGAGTGGCTAGAATTTCAAAAATTTTGCGACGTTTTTTTTGGAGAATTGTCAGGATGGGATGCTTACCACAGAGCCACAGCTCTGAGTCTGGAAGGCGGGGCAGTTGTGGTGTAAAACTGCCGCGCGATTTATTTGTGGGTCTATTTCTTAGATTTTTTTGAGTTTGAATCTTTGTGTTTTTTTGCTTCATTTTTTTCAGATTTTTCAGATTTTTCTTCGGTTTTTTCTTCAACTTTTTCTTCCTCAGCTGCAACTTCTTCAACAGCTTCTGGAGCTGCTACTGAATTTGCTGCAGGTTGTGTTTCAGCTGCTGGTGCGGCTTCAGGAGCTTTAGGCTCTTGCAACTTAATTACGATTTTAATTTTAGCATCTTTAGTGATCTTAGAATTAATTTCGTTAAGTGCGTCTTGTGACAATTGCTCGCGGATATTTTCTTTTACTGACTCAAAAGGCAAAGCCTGAGCGTCGCGAACTTCCAAGACTTTAATTAAGTGCCAGCCGAATTTGCTTTGAACTGGAGCTGAAATTTGTCCTTTTTTCAATTTCACAATCACGTCAGAAATTTCTTTGATCATGTTGTCTTCAAGCACGTATCCAAGCTCGCCGCCACGGTTTGCACTTTCTTGATCGATCGAATATTTCTTCGCAACTTCGCCAAATTTTGGAGCTTTTTTAGAGCTTAGTTCTTTCTCAAGTTTTTCAGCTTCTTCTTTTGATTTGGTTACGATATG
>CAIUFU010000245.1 GCA_903898475.1 uncultured Alphaproteobacteria bacterium
CTCAGTTTTTATCTTTTTTGACCAAAGAATTTTCACCAAAAAATATCAAAGATGATTTCTTCAAAACCGCTTTTCGTTTAGATGATTCTGACCCTGAAATTTGGTCCGATATTTTTGAGTTAAATGACGAGAATTTGGAAAGATTTTACGTTGAGTTTTTTGATGATTTAGAAAAAGAAATCGCACTGATTAAAGTTTCTTCTGACGCGCCGAAAGATTTATGGCACGGTCTTGAATCATGCTTCGACGAACTCAGCATGACGTCGAGTTTTTTTGAAGAAAACTTCGCGGCAATTTTCACCCGCGCAATAATCGTTAAAACTTACCTAAATCTACCACAAATCAAAACCTTCCAAAACTATGCTGGAAGTGGATTTAGAGACTTTACCTCAATCATCGGAGTCCTTAAATACGACCAAGAAAAACTCACCAGCCTCATCCAAAAAAATCACAAAAAGATTCTCAAAATTTTTAATTCACTGTCATGAGCCAAGAGCAATTAAACGAAATTCGTCCATATCGCACAGTCAATCGCCGCAAGTCGCGCCAAATTTTTGTTGGCAATGTTGCAATTGGCGGTGACGCACCAATCGCGGTGCAATCAATGACCAATACACCAACAACTGACGTGCAGGCGACCATTCGACAAGTTAATGAATGTGTTGAGCTCGGCGCTGAATTAATGCGCATTTCGGTGCCTGACAAGGAATCATCCGACGCGCTACGACAAATAATTCCGCACTGCCCTGTGCCAATTATTGCCGACATCCACTTTCATTACCGTCGCGCCATTGAAGCGGCGGAAGCAGGGGCGAAATGTTTGCGGATTAATCCCGGTAATATCGGTTCAGCCGAAAAAGTGCGTGAAGTTGTTAAAGCTGCCAAAGACTACGGTTGTTCAATTCGCATCGGCGTTAATGCCGGATCGCTCGAAACTGAATTGCTCAATAAATACAAAACTCCAACGCCAGAAGCGCTGGTAGAATCAGCGCAACATCACATTAAAATTTTGGAAGATAACGACTTCTTCAATCTCAAAATCAGCGTTAAAGCGTCTGACGTTTTCTTGGCAGTTGCTGGTTACAGAAAGCTTGCAGAAGTTTGCGATTACCCGCTGCACATCGGCATTACCGAAGCCGGAAGTTTGGCTGCAGGCACCGTAAAATCAGCAATTGGTCTTGGAACTTTGCTTTGGGAAGGCATTGGCGACACCATGCGCGTCTCACTTTCGGCTGATCCGAAAGAAGAAATAAAAGTGGCTTACCAAATTTTAAAAACTTTGGGCCTGCGTCACCGCGGCGTAAATTTAATTTCTTGCCCAAGCTGCGCCCGCCAAGCTTTTGACGTAATTAAAACCGTTGAAGCAGTGGAAAAGCGAGTTGAGCACATCAAAACCCCACTAACCATTTCAATTTTGGGATGCGTGGTAAATGGCCTAGGCGAAGCAGCTCACACTCAAATTGGCATTACGGGAGGCGGCGGTGGACGTCACAATGTTTACATGAATGGCAAACCCGATCACAAAGTTGCAAGTGAAGCACTAGTTGAGCACATTGTCTCTTTGATTGAAGCAGAAGCGAAAAATGTTCGCTAACTTTGACAAAAAAAAAACTGAAACTGAATTTTGAGCACAGTGCTCAAAATTACGAAAAAGACGCGCCAATTCAGCGTTTGGCCGCAAGTAAGCTGTGCAAAATTGCAGCTCCTTTTATTCAAGAAAAGCTCAGCATGACACCGAGAGTTTTAGATTTAGGCTCGGGCACCGGATTTATCGCCAGCAATTTAGACAAAAATTTAGAAATTTTCGAAAGTGATTTAGCTTTCGAAATGCTGCAACAAAACCGCCTACAGAATTCGACAAAAATTCAAGCTGATTTCGAAAACCTGCCCTTCAAAAATAATAGCTTCGACATTCTAATCTCATCCTTCTCACTACAATGGTTGAGCGACTTTGACAAAAATTTTGCGCAATTTTTCGCGCTGCTAAAACCTAAAGGAATTTTGATTTTTTGCTTGCCCACTGACGGCAGTTTGTCGGAATTAAAATCTGCAAATGTTTTTAATTTTAATCCATTGCCCAAAATTGCCGATTTAAAAACCTCACTAAAAAAAGTCGGCTTTAGCAAAATTTCTTTTGAAACAGAAGTCATCAAACAGAGTTTTGAGAATGGCGTTGAAGCCTTAAAATCGCTGAAGAAAATCGGCGCTAACTATTCGGAGAAAAATGGTAAAATAATCACCAAATCCATCTTGGCACAATTCAACAATTTTTGTTTGAAAAATTTTGGCACCAGAACTAGAAAAATCGAAACTTCTTGGGCTGTCTCTTATTTCATTTTCAGCAAATAAATCTCTCACATTTCAATGTTTGGCAGTATCAAAAAAATTCTCGGAGTATCAAAAAATGATGCGGCCAAAGAACCTACAAGCTTGAGTTCAGACGTTGCTCAGGGTTTGCGCCAAAAATCAGAAAAATTTTCTCAATTTCTCGGCAGCAAAATCGACTCCGTTTACGAAGAATTTTTTTCAATTAGGGAGAAATGCCAAGATCTGCGCCAAACCAATTTTGATCTTGGCATGAGTCATCTAGAAAATGGCGCTTTGCCAGAAGCAATTTTTCGCTTTCGTTTCATTAAAAAATTCTGGCCTACTTATCTTGAAGCCCAGTACCAACTAGCTTATTGCTTGGTTCTAGATGAAAAATCACAAGAGGCGAAAAAAATTTTGGAAGAATTGCTAAAAAAAGATCCAAACTTTAACCCACTTGCTCAAGAGCTTTTGACGCATTTAAACCAGATAGGTGAAGATGCTAAAAATTCTTAGAAGCTTTTGCATCTTAGCCATTTTTATTGCCCCAATTTCCAGCTTTGCTAATAGCCCTTACAACTCTCTTGGTGAAGATGATTTTGAAAGTTATGAAGATGAAAATTCAGTCAAAATTTACGATCCTTTAGAAAAAATTAATCGCAAAATTTACACCTTTAACGACTATTTCGACCTCTATTTTCTTGAACATGTTGCGATATTTTATCGCAAAGGAGTTCCAGCAACTGCTCGCGATTCAATCAGAAATTTTTTAGTAAATTTATCTTTGCCGCTTTCCGCAGTTAACTCACTTTTACAAGGCAAACTCGATAACGGCCTTGCCACCTTTTCTAGTTTTCTAATCAATAGCACCCTTGGTTTGGGCGGTGTTTTCAATGTCTCCGGCGAAAAAGGCATTCGCTACAAAACTGAAGATTTCGGACAAACTTTAGGACATTATGGCGTAACTTCTGGCGCCTATTTAATGATCCCATTTTTAGGGCCAAGCACCACACGCGATCTCGGTGGATCAATGACAGATAAGTCAGTCAACCCACTTGAATTTAACTTTTTAGAAGTTGGCGGCAGCGCCAATTTAATTGATGCGCGCTATCGCTTAGGCTTGGCAGCGGCTGGCGGCATTGATAAGCGTGAAAGCTTAATTGATATTCTTGATGACATCAGAACTGACTCTTTCGACCCTTATGCTACCATTCGTAGCGCCTATTTACAAAAACGTTTTACCGACATTAAAAACTAAAAAATTATGAAAAAAATTCTCGCTACTTGCCTTGTTTTTTTGATCGCTTCCCCAAGCTTTGCCAATGATGATCAAAAGCCAGCTGTTAAAAAATTTGTCGAAGATATTGGTAACACCATCATTAAAACCGCCGGTGAAACCGGAACTTCTGAAATCAAAAAAAGAGATAAAATCATTGCCGTAATTGACACAGCAATCGACTCAAACTGGATCGGCAGATTTGTTTTGGGCAAAAATTACAAAACCGCCAACGAGCCACAAAAAGAGCGCTTCACCAAGCTTTATCGCGACTTCATGATTAATACTTACGGACCAAAATTTAAAAATTATAATGGCCGCAAATTCACCGTAAATGACGTGGTTGAACAAGGTGGATTTTTCATCGCCAAAGCCGAGTTTTTACCAAAAAATTCTAACGTGCCAATCTCGGTTGATTTCAGAGTGAAAGAACGCGAGGGCAAGTTGGTGATTTTAGATTTTATCGCAGAAGGCGTAAGCTTGATTGAAACGCAAAGATCAGAATTTAACTCGGCAATTTCGCAAAACGGGATGGATAAGTTTTTGGATGATTTAGATGCACGGGTGAAAAAGTTGAAGGCGGCGAATTAGTTAGCTACGAAAGTTACCAAGGTTATAGGTCCCTGAGCAAAGCTTAAAGTCGTCGAAGGGCC
>CAIUFU010000246.1 GCA_903898475.1 uncultured Alphaproteobacteria bacterium
CGCAGCTGCCATCTCGAACGTAGTGAGAGATCTCTCACTACGTTCGAGATGGCAGCTGCGTTAACAGAACCCCAGCAGGTCGGCATTTGCAATTCCGACCTCACGTTCATTCAAACTTTTACTAGAAATGAACATTAAGGCGGAGTTACAAACTCCGTCTTGCATCAACGTCATACCAAAACCAATACAAATCGAGACAAACAATCTTATAAACCTATGCAAAAACTCTTCATTTCCGCTTTTTCAATTTTTCTATTTTGCTACTCAAACGCTAATTCTGAACAAGCATACACACTCATAAAAACCAAATCAGAAAAGGCCGGAAATAATCTCAATCAAATGGAGTTGTACACTATCAATAAGAACGCCGATTCAAAAGAACTGAAGAGCTTTTGTATGCAAAAAAAATCTCAATTCTCTCAAAACCATTCAATGATGTTTAGTTACGTGGTATTTTTTGATAGTAAGACTAGCGCAAGATTTCCCACCAATCCCCTTACCGCAGGATTTAATGATGAAAACGCCAGTAAGCACATCAAAGCTATTTACACATTTAACAAAATTAACGGTTACAGCAAATTATCCTTTTACAGAAAAAATAGCTGGGAAAGTTTAGTACAAGATATAGATATTTAAGAAAAGGTGTTGGATCCCGACATCCATTACTCCCACTCCGAGACACCAACCTCATTCCCCTTGCTCCGCTAAAAATAAAACCCGCTCGAATCTCACCCCCACAAACCCAAAAACTCACCTCACCAACCCGCATTAAATTTCTTAATTCACTCACGCGGGCTATGGCGAAAATTGTTATTTTGCTCTTCACATTTTTTGTAATTTTTTTATCAAGTGACGCCTTCGCACGCCGTGGATGCTGCTCGCATCATGGTGGGGTTTGTGGCTGTGGATGTTGTGATGGCTCTAGATTGTCGGCGACTTGCCGGCCTTATTATCCGTGGTGTGAGGGGAAGTAGATTTTGATTTTAGTGCGCCGCTTTAGTCAGCTTTTTCGCTGGCTTGATGCTGAAAACGTAGCCCAAATTATTGAGGATAATTTTTACAGTTTGGAACTTTGGATTGCCGTTGATTGGCAAAGTTTTGCAGAGGCTTTCACGCGAGAGGCCGGTTTTTTTGGAGAGTTCGTTGAAGCCTCCCTTGGCTAAAGCGACTTGCTTTAGAGCTATGAAAGGCTTACCCCGCCTTCACCACCAATTTCATGCCCAAAACATTCACGATTAAATCAACCAGCGCGAACGATGGATTGCCCTTTGGCGACAAGGCTTTGTAAAGAGTTTGGCGGTTGAGGTTGGTTTTGTTTGCAAGCTCTTGAATGCCTCCACTGGTGATGGCGATGGTGCGAAGCGCAAGCAGAAAAGCTGGGAGATTTTTTTCATTTTCGTAATCTTCCAATGCCACTTTTAGGTAGATCGCACGATTCTTGGCGCTTTTTGCAAGCTCGGCGTGGAAGATTTCGCGGGCGGTACGGAAGGTGGCCAATTTTTCAGGGCTGATATTTGCAAAAACTTTTTCTTTAGTCATTTTCACTCTCCTCTAAGAGTTGTTTAGCTTTAGTGATATCGACGCTCTGCGATGACTTGTCTCCGCCACACAGAATCACAATCACTTCTTCGCTTTGATAGGTAAAATAAATTCTGTAGCCGGGTCCAAAATGAAAACGCAGCTCATAAATTTTTTGATCAATTTGTTTGTAATCACCAAAAAAATTAAACTCTGCAATGCGATCAATTCTATCCCTTATTCTAAAGATAGTTTGGTGATCTTTAAGGCTTTCAAGCCAATTCTCAAAAGGCTCTTTGCCTCTCTTGTTTTTATAAGCGGTAACTATCACGTGGTGTTTTGGTTTGGTTTTTTGATGTATTCTTTAGCAGACAGTAAAAAAATTCCAAAACTAAAAGTCAAACTTTTCGGCTGGCCCTCTAATGCCTTTATTTTTTTATCAAAAAAACTCCTAAAAAATCTTGATTAAAAAACACTGCCTGATGCATAGTGCCGAGCCACTCGCAACTAACAAAACTAAAAGAAAAATCTCATGACTAACATCATCAATATCGGCGATAAGAAAAAGGAAGAAGGCGTGACACAGATTGAAAATATCTCGCTACAAAAAGACAAAGACCGCCAAGAATGGGCGCATAAAGCTGAGATTTTATGCGAAGCTTTGCCTTACATGAGAAAATTCGCCGGTGAAACTTTTGTGATTAAGTTTGGTGGCTCAGCGATGGGTGGAAAAGATAATCTGAAAAATTTTGCTAAAAATATCGTGCTTCTAAAACAGGTTGGCATCAATCCAATCGTGGTTCACGGCGGCGGGCCGCAAATTGGTCAAATGTTGGCAAAACTAAATATTAAATCATCTTTCATTGATGGTTTGCGCGTTACTGATTCAGACACTGTTGATGTGGTTGAAATGGTTTTGGCTGGTTCAATCAACAAAATGATCGTTAAAGAAATTAACGCCGCAGCCGGCAAAGCGATTGGCATTTGCGGTAAAGATGGCAATTTGATTCGCGCTAAAAAACTTTCTCGCACCAAAAAAGATCCTGATTCCAACATCGAAAAAATCTTAAATTTAGGATTTGTCGGCGAGCCTTACGCGATTGATCCAGAAATTCTCAGCATGTTTGAAGATACTGACATCATCCCAGTAATTGCCCCAATTGGCATTGGCGACAATGGTGAAACTTACAACATTAATGCTGACACTGCGGCGGGTGCTATTGCCTCAGCTTTGCACGCTTCAAAATTGATTATTCTTTCTGACATTGACGGCGTGATGTTGCCAAATGGCGAGCTGGTTAGTCATCTAAATATCGCAACTGCCAAGCAAATGATTCTAGATGGAATTATTACGGGCGGCATGATTCCAAAAATCGAAACCTGCATTAATGCGCTTGAAGGAAATGTTGCCTACGCGCACATTTTAAATGGTGGCGTGGATAATATTTTGTTGATGGAAATTTTTACTGAGAGCGGTGCAGGAACGATGATTTTGTAGGGTTCTTGAACTAAACTATATAGGTCCCTGAGCAAAGCGTAAGCGTCGTCGAAGGGCC
>CAIUFU010000247.1 GCA_903898475.1 uncultured Alphaproteobacteria bacterium
CTTCAGATCTTTTAAAAATTGCAGCGGCGAATATATCTGGGTTCTGGGTGACGACGATATACCAGTTTTTGAGAATCTTTGCGAAATCATCTCTGAGCTAAAATCAAACCAGCATGATTTTTTGATTTTTAATTCCCCTATTATTGGACGAGATTCTGCGATTACCTCTCTTGGCACTCTTAAGATTCACGGTCAAAAATTCACCGACGATATCGTCAAAATTACCATGCAAAATGGTTTTTGGTTTGTGCTGGCTGGGATGTCGAGTCAAATATTACGTGCCTCATTCGTGAAGGATTACGATTTTGCCACCGTTATGAAGGAGAGCATTGTTTATAGTCACGTCACAGCTTATCTGGACTGCTTTCGCGGCAAACAAACCACCTGTTTTAACTATCCATTAGTTTGGTACAAAGTTACTTACAGAGACATTTCCCATTGGCAAAAAGCGGCGCAAAAAATGGATGTTTTTGATGAATATTTCTGGACGCTAGGCTTCATCAAACAGCTGAAATTCTTAACCAAAAAAGGAATCCTGAATTTTAATTCATTATTTTACAGCCTTGACCAAAATGAATTTTACAAATTCAGATTGATCAATGTTGTGCATGAAAAATTTTACAATCAGTTGCTACTAGGAACCGAGAGTGGCAATCCACGCCAATTGCTTAAGCAAGATGATTTTTATGAAATCTTTGATTTTCTTCTGGCTTCTTCCATCTATCTGCGCGAATCCCTTTGGGATATGGAAAAAATATACAAAGACTTTTTGGCAAAAAAGCAGAAGCCTACCGCTGAATTAAAATCACAAATTTGTGAAAGGTTCCCAAAAATAAATTCAGATTTGCTCTACGGCTTCTTTATCCGCAATTGCGAAGATTATTTAATCTATAAAATATTTGATACCTACTACGCCATCAAAAGTGATCACATCGAATATTTGAAAGAAGAGTTAAGATACGTTAATCCCCAACCATCTATAGGCCTTCTATACATAGAAAATAGCATCGAAAAAGTTGAGCTACTAATTAGAAAGAAAGAATCCGATACCTCCGAGAAAAGCTTGGATAGCCTTAAAAAGGTTTGCGAATTTTATAAAAATTTAACCGCTGAAAAAGATCTATTACTACAAAAATACAGCGCCTCAATTCATGAAAGAGATGCCGTTATCCACAGAAATTACTCTCCTTCTAAAGCTAGAAATAAACTAAAAAAATCTTTCTTGAAACGAAAAAACCAAATCAAAAATTTTTACTCAGGAATCCGCCCTAATTTTTCCTAAATCTATGAAAATAATTTGGCATCGGATTAACACTATTGAACAACTGAGATTAGTTCCGCAAAACTGCGGAATTGAAATAGATTTACGCTATCACGAAGATAGCTTAGTACTACATCACGACCCCTTCTCTCACCACTCCACTAAGCCACAAAATTTCGTTGAATTTTTGTCTTATTACAAATGCCAAGGTCCGATAATTTTAAACATCAAAACCGAAGGCATTGAAGAAAAATGCATCGATTTAATGAATGAGTTTCAGATCAAAAATTGGTTCTTTCTTGATTTATCAATGCCTTATTTTGTGAAATATTCAAAACTGGCTTTAGGGGTTTCAGTTAAAGGATTTGGACCAGAAAATTTAGCAGTAAGATTTTCCGAAGAAGAGCCAATAGAATATGCTTTAAACTTTGCCAAAAAAGCCGCTTGGGTTTGGATTGACTGCTTTACTAAATTACCATTAGACGACGCCAACTATCAAAAATTAAAAACAGCCGGATTCAAAATTTGCCTCGTTTCGCCAGAATTACAAAAACACGAAAAAGAGAAAATTTCTGAATTTAGAAATCATCTTCAAGATAAAGAAATTGATGCGGTTTGTACAAAATACCCAGAATTGTGGATCTAAAAATTATATTCCCAGACATTGATCTTGCAGGCGTTAAAGCAGTTCTTATCGATTTGGATAACACACTTTATCAATACGAGCCTTGCCATAAATACGCTTTACAGATCTGCTTTGAAAATTTTCCTGATGCTAAAATTTCCTTTCAAGATTTTGCAGATCTTTACAAAAAACACCGCGATCAAGTTACAAAATTACTACTCCCACAAGGAGCATGTCGCTCACGATTCTTCGCCTTTCTACATTTGTTTGAAGAGCTAAAAATTTCGCAAGCTTATGTCAAAGCTTTGCAATTTGATGAGATTTATTGGGATCGTTTTATTTCAGCGATGAAACTTGACGAGAATGCTAGAAACTTTCTTGATCTGTGTAAAAATAAAAATTTGCCGATCTGTGTAGTTACTGACATGTTAGCCACAACCCAAGTAAGAAAAATACAAAAATTACAGTTAGAAAATATAGTCGATTTTTTGGTAACTTCAGAAGAAGTTGGCTTCGAAAAACCAAACTCAATAATTTTTGCAGCTGCTCTGCAAAAATTAAATCTAGCCCAAAGTGATGTCATCATGATTGGTGACGATGAGAACAAAGATGTTGAAGGGGCAAGAAAGTTTGGCATCACCTCTTACCAAATTCAAATTTGCTAAAATGACTAAAAAATTTATAGACAAACTTTTTTCAAATAAGCTACAGGCTCTCTCTCAAGAGATACTACAATCAAAATTATTTTGGTTTGGGCTCATCCTAAAAATCACTTTCTCCGCTCTTTTTGCCTCAAAATTTTTGAGTGATTTTTTCTTACCATTTATTGACTTCTACACCAAATCTCAATTCGAAAACCCTTACCAATATTTCGCTTCCCAAGGAAAACTAAACTCATTTCCCTATCCAGCTTTAATGCTGTGGATTTTATCACTTCCCTACTTGACGCTCTCCCCCACCTCTCCTCTTGCTGCAATTTTTACTCTTAGAATTCCAATTTTAATCGCTGATTTTGTAATTTTATTAACTCTGTCACGCTGGCTTAAATACAAGCTAGATAAGGTTATAATTTTTTACTGGCTGTCACCAGTTTTAATTTACATCAACTACATTCACGGTCAGCTCGATGTGATTCCGATTTCTATTTTGCTAGCCTCACTTTATTTTTTATTCAAAGAAAAGCTGATCTTATCTTCGCTGCTACTTGGCGCAGCAGTTGCCTGCAAAACCAACATCTTACTAGCGATTCCATTCTTTTTTATTTTTCTATTTTCAAAAAAATTTGATCGAAAAAAAACCCTTACTTTTGCAACAGTTTTATCCGCAACTTTTTTACTAATAAATTTACCCTACCTAACGTCATCAGGCTTTATTTCCCTGGTCTTTTTAAACAAAGAACAGGGTAAAATCTTTGATTTATCTTACCCATTTCACCAAGGCGTAGTTTTTTATTTTATTCCCGCAGCTTACTTTTTATTGCTCGTAAAAGCCTTGATGATTCGTGGATATAATCGCGATATTTTTGTGATGTTTTTGGGTTTTAGCTTTGGCGTTATTACTCTTTTCACACCTCCGATGCAAGGCTGGTATTATTGGGTTATGCCATTTCTTTGCTATTTCTACATCAAAGAAAAAAATGCTCCCAATGCCTTATTTATAACGCTTCAACTTTCATACTTACTGTATTTTTCTCTAATCAAAGATTCTGATTTTTTGCAGGTTTTTCAATTTATTGCGCCACAAATATCAACCTTACCCAACCTCTACGAAATCATCTCACTCAAACTAAATCCTGAAAAAATTACCGGCATCGCCTTCACCATTTTACAAGCATCACTGTTTCTAAATTGCATCTGGATCTATCGCGGCGGCATTAGCAGCTACTTAAAACACAAATTAATCTCTCAACCCTATTTAATTGGAATTTCTGGCGATTCCGGAACTGGCAAAACCACCTTAATGAAAGGCTTACAACAGGTTTTTGGTCAAAAAAATATCACCGCAATTTGCGGCGACGACATGCATCGCTGGGAAAGAGGCGATCAAAAATGGCAAACAATTACTCATTTAAACCCTAGTGCCAACAGGCTTCAGGACGAGGTTTCATTTTTGCATGTCTTAAAAAATAGTCGAAAAATTTCTCGCAAAATTTACGACCACACTTGTGGAAAATTCAGCAAATCAAAAGAAATCTCAGCACAAAGAATCGTCATTCTTGAGGGTCTTCACAGCCTTTATGTGGAGGCGGTTAGAAAATTATTTGATTTAAGAATTTTTATAAAACCCGAGAAGAAACTACAAACTCACTGGAAAATAATTCGTGATCAGGAAAAGCGCGGACACAGCAAAGAAACGGTTTTGGAGCAAATCAAAAGACGAGAGGGCGATTCCGA
>CAIUFU010000248.1 GCA_903898475.1 uncultured Alphaproteobacteria bacterium
ATTAATTCTAGCGCCAAACTTTATGACAAATTTGAACTAACGCGCTTGCGCCAGAAATATATTTCTTCTTGCCAAAAAGAAGCCGATTTACGCATCGCAAAATATCATGATGAGCTCAAAAAATCTTGCGATGACGCAGCAAAATTTGTGGTGATTGGAGAGTAGAAATTAACGCGTGCGGCCTGTTAGTTTCTCAACCCCTGTTAGTTTCTCAACCTGTTCAATCTTTTGTTTTATAACCTTTTGCACATAAAACGGCTCTACTGTCTTACGATCATATCCAATAACTTCATAAAATTTTTTCGCCTGCGGCGTATTTTCCCCCAATGTCGGTTCAATTTTGCCATTTATTTCCTCAGCATTTGCAAAAATTTCCCGCGCCTGCTCCGTTAAGAAATTCAGCGTAGATCCAACGTTTGAGTCATTGTATCCAGATAAAATTCCACATGACCGGCATTGCGCTTGATATTGACCAGAAACAAGTTTTGCTAGCTCTGCTGTGACGTTAAATGAATGTAATGCTTTTTCAATTTCATCATCCTTTCGCCTGACATAACGATGTCCATCCTCTTTAAAACCGTTATTTATTTTAGTCCCCACCCCTCCATTTACTTTTGCATCATTGATAATTCCCAAGAGCTGTCCTTTGGTTAAACTTTTACCTTCATTCTTTCTTTTTACTATAGGATCATAGGCGATCTTAGTTAAGATAAAGGCAGTGATTTCAGCAACTTCCTTCGCCCTTTCTCCTGCATCTTTACTATACGCATTTTCGATAGTTTTGTAATCGTCACCTCTATCTTGACCACAAAATGCGCTCTTTTCAGCAGCGGGCACTTTCATTAAAACTGCCGTTACCACTTTTACAGAAGAAGAAGGCCTAGGATTTTCAATATCGACCTTAGTTACGCCATCCTCTTTCCATCTTGTACCAAGTGTTTTTGATGGTTCTTGAGAGGCCTTTTTATGCATTGAAGGCAAGTAACCTCCTTTTAAATTCTCTGTGAACAAGATGCCATGATCCAGAGAGCTTGATTGCGATTCTTGCTTTGAACTTCCTTCTGAAATGCTTTCATGAAAAGATGAAGTCTGGCTACTGTTGCTTGAACATTCTAGTACCGCTTCTAGTGTAGGTGTTACTGAATTTTGGCTTGGGGAAAATTCTAAGCTATCTTCATAATCAGAATCAGCCTGATTCTGAGACACCAGAAACTTTTGAAGCTCCCTAATAGCTCTTGATCTATTCTCTCGATTAGCCACATCAGCTTCGAGAAAAGGTTCTAAAATCTGTTTAACTTGCATTCCGAATAAATATTCTTTTTTCAAATCTTGGGAGATAAAGAAGTGCTGCTTACTAAGTTCAGCGCTCTCGATCTCTTCAATACCTGTAATGTTAAGACTTGGGGTAAGCTCAAGCTGTTGCCGCCATATTGTACGCACCTTATCCACATCATAAAGACCCTTAAACGCTTCTAAAGCTAGTGATACCTCCTGATATTCATCACGTCGCAAAGCTTTTATATCACCTTGCAAGGTCGCCACCAAAGCATTTCTTTTATCATGTTTTATGGCCTCTGCATCTCTCACATCCACCACAGTTTGCAAATATGCCGCAGTTGTAGATTTTGGATAAATTTCAGATTGAAGAATTTTTTTAGAAATTTCCGCAGCACACACAGCGCGCTCTTTCATTTTCAACTTAAGAGCTTCGCTGCTAAAACATTGTTGCTTAGCATTTAGCATTAAGTCTTGCAGCGACTCTCCTTCAACTTCCACACCAAGAATTTCGCGCATTTTTGTTTTTATCGTCGGTAGAGCATATTCATCACCATATATAGCTCGCAAAACACCAATCGAGTTATTTAAAATTGCATGAACACCGCAAGTTGTGCTATCACTGTCATTGTGTTCAGAGGCCTCGTCCTGCACCACCCTTTCTTCCACCGCAGTCATTGTGATTGAAAACCCATCTCTAAACTTCTTGTCGAGAACTTCGCCCAATCCTCCTGTCTCAACAACCTCAAAAAATTTCTTTAGGTAATACTCCTCTTTATCCTCAAAAGAGTTTGTGAAATTAATATTTTTATTTTGCACATCGATTACCACCGACATAAAATGAAAACCATTACGATAGCTAAATGTGATAATATCATCTTGGCCAATTTCAGCATTGGCAATAATCTCAATAACATCTTCGAGATTATCTTCTTCAGCAGAATGAGAACGATTTATAACTAGAGCATCTGTACCAATAAAAAACTGGGTTGCTTGAGAAACTTGATCATCCGTTAAACAATATTCGGCTTTCTCTTGTTCTGCTTTTGGAAAAGCCACTGTGCATCTTGTCACTATATCTTCTTTTCTAGCCTCAAGATCAGAATAAACCTCATTATCACCAGATCCCTCTAGAATCTTTATCACCCTTTGCTTCATCAGATCATCAAAAATATCATCTCTCTCTGGCGGGATCTCTATTGGTAAAAGAGGCCTGTCAACAGCAATTTGTGGAGCAATATGTTCTTTCAAATATCCAATATTTCTCACCCCTTCAACCTCATCAGCACCATAAACTAACAATCTAACTGCCTGTTCGGCTCTTAATTTAGCGCCACACTTTACTATCGCATCACCATCAAAAGGATCTGGGGTTTTATTTCTAGCAGCTTGATCAAAACCAAAATCACTAATGTTGCTCATAGTTTGCATTGCATAAACACCGCAATCACTAGTTTGAAAATCTGGATTAACTTCAACTACATCACTAGAACCACCATATCTAGCCATATCAACATTATGCAAACCCGATTGCCTGTAAGGCTTATGATAAAATATGGAGCCATTTACAGCAATCTGATAACCGTTTTCCAATTCAGTAAGAATCGGCAAGATGTTGTCGTTAATCGCTGCAATCCCTCCTGCATCTGTTTGTTCAGTCGATGAGTCAAATAAATGAACTTGGTAAGTTTTATCTTGTTTAACTCTCAACCCCATAACTTGCCAATGACCACAAACGTGAAACGGAAAGGCAATCTCAAAAGGATAGGCATTAGGATTTGCACTATAAGCCTCAAAATATTGATCCAATTCTCCTTGTATTGCTTGAGCAGTTGCACTCACTTGCCCACCTTCAAAAGCCTGAAGCAACTGGTTAGAAATTACCGGATTAGATCGTAGATGTTGGCGCCTACACAATTCTGGCACCAAGCTCTGCATATGTAGCACTTCATATTCTTCTGCTCTTTCATCAATTTGCACCTCAAAATCAGAAACATCCAAATCAAACTCTCTCCCTTGAGCATTAACCGCTTTAATAATGGTACCTTGTGGAAAAGTATGAATTTTTGGCATCGTATCTATAAATTTTTGACAGGAACAAAATTAAAAAACGGGACGGCTTTTTTAAAAGCACGCCCCGTTTAATCAGCGATTACAAACAATCAACTATTCAACAATTTCATATCCTGCAAAAAAGAATGCGATTTCATTTTGAGCATTTTCAACGCTGTCAGATCCGTGAACTGAGTTAGCTTCAATTGAAAGAGCAAATTCTTTACGGATAGTTCCCGCGTCAGCGTTTGCCGGGTTAGTTGCGCCCATGATTTCGCGGTTTTTTAGAACTGCGTTTTCACCTTTTAGCACTTGAACTACAACTGGACCAGAAATCATAAATTTCACTAGGTCAGCGTAGAATGGGCGTTCGCGGTGCACAGCGTAAAATTCGCCAGCAACTTTTTCAGAAAGTTGCATTCTTTTTTGAGCAACAATTTTTAAACCAGCAACTTCAAATTTTGAATTGATTGCACCGGTTAAATTTCTTTGAGTCGCATCTGGTTTGATGATCGACAAGGTCATTTGAATAGACATGTTTTTTAAAATTTTTTAAGTTGATTTTTCTTCAAACTGAAGGGCGCGGCAAACTAGGAAGCGCAAGCTTTTTGTCAAGAAAGACTTGCCTTGCATTTGAAAGCGCCAACTTTAAGTTTTTTGGCACATATTTCCCTAATTTTTTTTTCTAAAAAATGTCACAAAATCAACTGACTCTCGCCGAGCTTTTTGCGCTGGTTAAGCATAAAATTGTCAGCAAAGAAGAGGGTTCTTACTCTTACGATCTAGCCAAAAAAGGCGCTGAAAGATTAACCAGAAAAGTTGGTGAAGAAGCGTTGGAAGTTGTAATTGCAACTTTCATGCATGAAAAAAATCCAAGCGAGAAAACCCGCCAAGAATTAGTCGGCGAAATTTGCGATTTATTTTTTCACAGCTTGGTTCTAACAGCCGCACAAGGCATTGAGTTTGAAGAAATTTTGAACGAACTAACCAGAAGAAATAAACTTAAGAAATAAAAAAAGTCATAGGTCCCTGAGCAAAGCGCGCTAGCGCGTCGTCGAAGGGCC
>CAIUFU010000249.1 GCA_903898475.1 uncultured Alphaproteobacteria bacterium
CCCCGATAGCTCGAGGTTCCGGCCCTTCGACGACGCACTTCGTGCTTTGCTCAGGGACCTATAAAAATAGAGTTATTTCAAAAACTATGCAGACAAAACCAGAGTTAAAAATCATCGCCGATCACCTAAGATCATCCTGCTTCCTAATCGCTGACGGCGTGCTTCCAAGCAATGAAGGCCGCGGTTACGTTTTGCGCCGCATCATGCGCCGCGCCATGCGCCAGATTCACAAGTTGGGCGCTACTGAAGCCATGATGTTCAAGCTAGTTGATATTTTAATCAAAGAAATGGGCGCGGCTTATCCAGAATTGGCGCGTGCTCGCGACACAATTATTGATGCGCTAAAAAACGAAGAAGAAAAATTTCGCGAAACTTTGGAGAAAGGTTTGAAGATTTTGGAAGAGGAGATGAGAAAAATTACAGGAATAAGTCACTTCTCTCCATTAGGATCTCCGCACGAAGTAGTTAGATCGGCATCCATTCCAGGAGTAGTAGCTTTTAAGCTTTACGATACCTACGGCTTTCCACTCGATTTAACCCAGAATATTGTAGAAGAAAGAGGCTTCATCGTTGACCTAGAAGGATTCAACCGTGAAATGGAAGCGCAGCGCGAACGTGCCCGCAAAAACTGGTCGGGTTCTGGCGAAGAAAAAGAAGATAATTTGTTTTTTGAACTCAAAGAAAAGTTCGGTGAAACCAAGTTTTTGGGTTACGAAAAATTAGAAAGCTCGGCAAAAATTTTATTTATTTCAGAAGCGCCAAACGCTTTTGTAATTTTGGACCAAACCAGCTTTTACGCCACTTCGGGCGGGCAAAAAGGTGATGACGGAAAAATCATTTGTGGTGATAATGTATTTACAATTTCTGAAACCAGAAAAGCGGCCGGAAATTTGTTTTTGCATTTAATTTCTGACACCAAAGGCGCTTTCAAAGTTGGTGACGCAGTGACAACTCAAGTAAATCAAGAAAGCCGCAAAACCCGCGCTGCTAATCACTCGGCAACTCACTTGATGCACAAAGCTTTGAAAGAAGTTTTGGGAAATTCGATTTCGCAAAAAGGCTCGAATGTTGACGCAGAATATTTCACTTTTGATTTCAATTTTAACCGCGCGATGACCGCTGACGAAATCAAAAAAGTTGAAGATTTGGTTAACTCGCAAATCAAAGAAAATAACTCGGTAAACACTAATTTAATGGCGCTGGACGCGGCTCGCGAAAGTGGCGCTGAGGCTTTATTTGGTGAAAAATATGACGCTGAAGTTCGCGTGGTGAAAATGGGAAATTCGGTTGAATTATGCGGCGGAACTCACGTTAAAAATACTTCTGAAATTGAGGCATTTAAAATTATTTCAGAAAAATCAGTCGCGTCAGGAATCAGAAGAATCGAGGCTAAAACTGCATCGGGCTTAAAAATTTATTTAGCCGAACAAGAAAAAAAGCTGGGTAATTTGGTTGAAGATTTGAAAGAAAAAATCAGCAAAAAAGATCAAGAAATTTCTGAACTTGGCGGCTCCAAGCCAGATAATTCGCACGTTTCTGAAAGTGATGCAAAAGTTCTTGAAGAAATTTTGAAGAAAAAAGACAAAGAAATTGAGCGCCTGAAAAAGCAAATTTTGCTCAGCGGTTTAAACAATTTAAAAGCTGAAAAAATCGCTGACGTTAATTTGGTCAGCCACGTTTTTCTTGACGCTGAAGCCAAAGATATTCGCGAAATTGTTAGCGACATTAAGGCAAAAAAAGAATTTCAAGATTCAGCAATTTTCGCCCTTTTTGGCTGCAAAGACGGCAAGGTTGCGGTTTGTGTTGCGGTTAGTTCGAACCTTTTAGAAAAATTCGATTCCGCAAAATTAATCGCGCCAATGGTTGAAGCAGTTGGTGGCAAAGGCGGCGGTGGCAAAAAAGATTTAGCGATGGGTGGCGGGGTTAATAAAGATGGAATTGCTCAAGCGATTGAGGTTTTGAAAAATTTGATAAAATAACCAATATTTACAGGTCCCTGAGCAAAGCCCAAAGGGCGTCGTCGAAGGGCC
>CAIUFU010000250.1 GCA_903898475.1 uncultured Alphaproteobacteria bacterium
GCTTGATCTCTGACGCTGCAATCGCGGGCATCAAAGAAAATATGTCAATCGCTGGCGTTGATGTAAGCAAACTTAGCAACGACAATATTTCAGAAATGAAAAATGCTGCTGCTGAAAAAAAATCAGCTGAAAAACAAGGCGATAGAAGACCTGCTTTCAAAGCAAAAGAACCAGTTAAAGATTTTAAGAAAAAAGAAATCGTAAAAAAATCTGAAGAAGTTGCTGAAGAAAAACCAGTAGCTGCAAAACCAGCTGCCAAAAAACCAGCTGCTAAAAAGCCGGCTGCTAAAAAATAGTTTAACTCTCTGCCGAGCTTTCACAGCTCGGCAGTTAAGTTCAAACCGCACTAAATTCCAAATCAAATTCCAACATCAAATTCTTTAAAATATGGCAGATCTAGCTCTCATTAAAAAACTTCGTGAAACCACCGGATGTGGTATTTCAGACTGCAACAAAGCTTTAGCTGAAAACGGTGATGATTTCGAAAAATCAATCGACTGGCTTAGAAAAAAAGGTCTTTCTGCAGCTGGTAAAAAAAGCGGACGCGTAACTTCTGAAGGCGCTATTGCTATCGCGATTGAAACTAACAAAGCCTCAATCGTCGAAGTAAATTCTGAAACTGACTTCGTAGCTCGTACTCCAAAATTCCAAGAATTTGCTACAGCTGTGGCTAAAATGGCTCTTGGCTTTGGGGATGATGTTGAAAAGCTGAAAGCTACAAACTTCACTGGCTCAAATCACTCAGTTGAAGAAGAAGTGAAAAATCAAATCGGCGTTATCGGTGAAAATATCAATGTTAGAAGAATTGGCAATTTGGCTGTTTCTAACGGTTTAGTTGTTAGCTACGTTCACAATGCAATCGCTGCTAACCTTGGAAAAATTGGTGTTCTAGTTGCTTTCGAGTCAAAAGCTGCCAAAGAAAAATTAGAAGAAATCGGTAAACAAGTTGCTATGCACGTTGCTGCGGCAAAGCCTGAATCTCTAACAATTGATGCAGTTGAGCCTTCAAAACTTGCTCGTGAAACTGAAGTTTTGAAAGAACAAGCTCGCGCTTCTGGCAAACCTGAAAGCATCATCGACAAAATGATCGAAGGCCGTATCAGAAAATATTACGAAGAAGTTGTTCTTATGGAGCAAATTTTCGTGATGGATGACAAATTGAAAATCAAAGATCTAGTTGCCAATTTTGCTAAAGAAAATGGTGAAACCAAAATTACTGGTTTCAAACTTTTCATTCTTGGTGACGGAATTGAGAAAAAAGAAAGTGATTTTGCCGCCGAAGTGGCGTCAATGACGAAGTAAAAGACGAAGTAAAAAATGCCTCGAAAGGGGCATTTTTTTTGACCTTTTTAAAAAATTAAAATTCATGCCTGATAAATCTGACCTAAAATTTAAGAGAATTCTGTTCAAAGTTTCTGGCGAGGCAATGATGGGTGACAAGCCTTTTGGCCATGATGTGGATGCGATTAAAAAAATCTGCAATCAAGTAAACGCGGCCTACAAAATGGGCTGTGAAATTTGTATCGTAATTGGCGGCGGCAATATTTTTCGCGGCGTTTCGCAAGCAGCAGCCGGCATTGAAAGAGTAACTGCAGATTACATGGGAATGCTTGCCACTTGCATCAATGGCTTGGCTTTGCAAAGCGCGTTAGAAAAATCAGGAACTGCCACCCGCATGCTTTCAGCAATTACCATGAATAGCGTTTGCGAACCCTACATTAAACGTCGTGCCTCGCGTCACCTAGAAAGAGGCCGCGTGGTTATTTTTA
>CAIUFU010000251.1 GCA_903898475.1 uncultured Alphaproteobacteria bacterium
ACTGACTACCATTTGCCGGTGACTTCAATGATCTGTAAAATTTCCCTGCTGCTGTCAGCAGAATAAAAAAAAGTGTGTGTAACTGCTGCTGCAACTTTCAGAAACAGCAGTAGGTACCAAATTTAGGTACCAAATTTAGGTACCAAATTAAATGAAGTAATTGACGGACAGCAGAGACTACAGACATTCTTGGATTTTATGGAAGATAAGTTTCATCTGCGAGACCTCACCATCAGAAGCGATTTAAATGGAAAGAGATATTCTGAGCTATCCACAACAGATCAAAACCAAGTTAGGAAAAGATCTATCAGAGCAATTCTGATATTAAACGAATCCGATGAAAAATTAAAATACGAGGTTTTTGAAAGGTTAAATCTTGGGAGCGTGCAGCTGACTAGGCAAGAAGTCAGAAATGCTACGTTACATGGCAGTTTTAATGATTTGTTGAAAAAACTGGCTTCTGATGATCTTTTGAGAAAGAGGCTTCAGCTAAGACTAAAGCAAGATGCAGATAACATGGCTTATGAAGAAATGGTACTGAGGTTTTTTGCTTATCATGATAGTAGATTGAAAAGAACTACAGATTTGGCAACTTTCTTAACTGAATACATGAGGCTTAAACGATTTGCCAAAAAAAGCGAGATAGAAGAAATGGAAAAATTATTTTTAGAAACTTTAAAAAGGGTTGATGAATATCTGGGAGAAGATGCGTTTACGATATCAATTTTTAAAGGTAACAATAAGTGGCAAAAAAAGACCAATAGGGTTTTGTATGATGCGGAAATGTTGGCATTTGCCAGTTTGGTTGATAATAGCGAAAACAGAGTGCCTGTAAAGCCAGAAGAATTTAAGAAAAAGTTAAACGAGTTTTTTAAAGCAGATTCTAAAGTATCTAAAGATTTCAGAAAATCACTAACAGATCAAGCTGGGGGGAAGAAAATTCAGGAAAGAGTAAGCCAAATAAAAAGTATTTTGCTCCAGAAATGATTAGTGAACAATTAGAAAATATTAAGAAGGTTCTAGCTACATTTGATGGCAATAAAAATGGCGAGCCTAAAAACGAAGTTGAGATTTATATTCTGAAATCTCTATGGGTTATGTTATGCGCTGATTTTGAAGGCTGTTTAAAAGAGATAATTTACGATTATGTTGAAAAAATAAAAGATGTAAAAGACATACTAAAAATACACCCACTTCTAGTAATCAGAAACAGCTTCGGTAACAAGAAATTTACTATAGAAGAATTGTGCGAAACTTTTAATGGTCACTTAAATAAGGACTACACCATTAGTAAGTATAATTTCGTTGAAACTACTGAAACATGTTACAAGTCATATCCGATTGAAAAAATATTTAATCGTCTTGGACTTTTCTTTGATTCTGAAGAAAAAACTACGGTACGTAGTCTTGATTCGATCGCGTCAACAAGAGACTCTGTAGCTCATGGAGATCGCAACATATCTATAACTAGAAAGGAGCTAGAGCAGAATATCGATAAAATTGAAGAAATTTATCACTTGTTGGCCAACAAGCTTCAATATAGTCATTTTTTCAAAAAAAAGCCTCTCGCAAGAAAATCTAAAAAAATTAGATTGTCGTCGATTCACAAAAAGAAGACTAAGGCACACAAATAATTAATAAGTTTGCAAAAAGTACCACCCGCAGCTTCTCCTGAATTGGTTTAGAACTTTCCAGTTAACCTCAAAATCCACCTCGAAGCCTTATATTCAAAGCCTACAAAGAAATCAGGCGACAGGTTCGCATTCGGGCTCCTGTCCACCGCCAGAACGCGGTAGCGAAACAAGTCTCCACTTGAATTGCCGGCGTTCTGCACCCTCCTCCAAGCCCTGTATTTGCGGCCTCCAGCGACATTTTCTTTTTCTATTCAGCTAAACTTTTTCCTCTCTAAAAATTTCAAATTTTGCCGAATTTTGTGGTATTTTCTCTCCAATTCTCCGTTTGGGCTTAACCGTTTCGCAAAAGGTATAGCTTCTAAAACAGAGGCTATACAAGTTTTTCATCGAACTTTTTAGACTACTTCTCATCTGATTTTTTTGGCATTTATTTCTAACTAGTCACGTTTTTCTTGAGATTTTTTCGCCAAAAATTTTTTACATTTCTTAGAAAATTTCCCCTTGCCAAAAAATTTTTTTCCAAAATCATTCACCCCGTCGGGGGTTGTTCAGAATATAAAACCTCTTGCAGGGAATATGAAACAACACGCTGGGTTTGCGTGGTGGTGGTCCCCGACACTTTCCAACGAGATAAACGCAAAAAAGCTCCTTCAAAATCTGAAGGAGCTTTTTTTGTTTTTAATCTCGGAAAAACCTTGTGGACAGCGCGGTAAACCATCCACAAGGCCGATGTCAACACGCTTTAGAAACGAGTTTGACGCGGTGGTGGACTGTTTACATCAAGTAAGGAAATTTTAATTTTATCTCGGTTCCTTTATTAAGCTCTGATCTTACCTCTAGCTTTCCATTTTGTAGCTCAACCAACTGTTTGGTTATCGGTAATCCCAACCCAAAAGAATCAACGCTTCCTAAGTTTGGGTTTTGAATTGTTTGGTACTTTTGAAAGGCCGTTTGAATTTGCGAATTCGTCATGCCAAAACCCTGATCAACCACGCAAATTTCTAGAAATTCTTGGTTATTTTCGAATGAGTTTTTGGCTGTGATTTTTACTTCACTTTGCTTAGGGCTGTATTTAACGGCGTTAGAAATTAGATTGGTTAAAACCTCCTTAATTCTTTTTGCATCAAGTTTTATTGGCCTTAGAACCCGTCCTAAGTCTTTCTTACCGAACAAGCAACAACCTCACAAACGCCAATTCAATCATTGCGAGAGAGGTGGAGAGCTTTCTCTCGCAGTTCTTCCAAAGTCTTCTGCATTTTTCTAACCACG
>CAIUFU010000252.1 GCA_903898475.1 uncultured Alphaproteobacteria bacterium
AAGAAAGACTTAGGACGGGTTCTAAGAAGGAAAAGCCCTGATCTTTCATGAGAAAAAAACCAGTAATAAACTGAATTAGCACCGCCGGAGTTGTGAAAAACCAATCGGCGATTACCACATGTTTGGTGGCAAAATAAATGTCTCTAACATCTTTTTTTTGGTTAGCGCTAAACATAAAAAAAGCGCTGCCGATGCCGGTGCCAAAGAGGATGGTTGAGCTGAGGATGTGAATTAGTTTGAGAGAGAAATAGTCCATAATTTTTAGTTTTTTTAGTGGCTAGTAACGCGTTTTAATATGAAAACCGCTGCTAATTATTACAAAATAAAAATTACAAAAATGTCGCAGGAAATTTTTAAATTCGTTTTTGGTGAAAGCTGGAACCGCTTGCCGCCAGTGATGCGCAAACATTATGCCAATCGACCGCGCAGCAAAGATAGCGTGATTGTTGAAGGTAAAATGGATATTGAATTTGGCATAATTTTTAAAATTCTCGCGCCACTACTTCGCCTTTTAAAAATGCTCGTGCCTTATCAGGGCAAAGATATTTTTGTGCGCGTGACGTTTTTAAGTGAAGAGAACTCAGATGCTTTGTGCTTCAATCGCGAATTTTATTTTGCAGGTAAAGCACCCGTGCAATTTTTTTCGCGGATGATTGTGGTGCAAAAAAATGAAATCATCGAATTGATGAAATGCAAAATAGGTTGGCGCTTTTGCTATTCATTTGAGAATGGCAAGGTGCTGCTCAAGCATCGTGGATATAATTTATTTCTTTTTGGAAAATTTATTCCGCTTCCCCTGACGCTACTTTTTGGCGAAGGATATGCCGAAGAAGAAGCTTTGTCGGAAGATGAATTTGCCATGAAAATGACCATTAAACATTTTCTCTTTGGTAAGATTTATGAATATCGTGGTCGCTTCAAAATAATCAAAAATATCGCATGAAAAAAGTTTTAATTCTTGGCGGCTACGGCAATTTTGGCAACCGCATTGCAACCGCTTTGGTAAAGGCCAATGTCGCGATTATCATAGCTGGAAGAGATGCAAAAAAAGCGGCAAGTTTGGCAGAGAATTTAGCTAAAACTTATCCGAATTGTTCAATTACGACTGCGATATTTGATGTGAAAACCGAGTTATTAACTCAGCTTCAAAATCTAAATCCGACGGTGGTGATTAACACCGCGGGTCCTTTTCAAAACAGCGACTACTGCGTCGCCAAAGCCTGCATCAAAAACTCAATTCATTACATTGATTTGGCTGACGGCAGAGATTTTGTTTGCGAAATTTCGAGTCTTAATGAGGCGGCAAAAAAATCTAACATCTTAGTGGTAAGTGGCGCCAGCACGGTGCCAGCGCTTAGTTCGGCAGTTTTGGAAAAATATCAAAATGAATTCTCAGAAATTGATTCACTAATTTTTGGAATCAGTCCGGGGCAAAAAGCGCATCGCGGACTCGCAACAACAAAAGGAATTTTAACTTACGTTGGCAAGCCTCTAAAGCCTTGCGCTGGAAGTTCTGAAGTCAGATATGGTTGGCAAGATTTATACAAAATTAAATATCCAAATCTTGGTTGGCGCTGGATGGCAAATTGTGATATTCCTGATCTCGATTTATTGTCCTCCCGCTACAACATTAAGTCTATTCGTTTCTCAGCTGGCATGGAAAGCCGCTTGCTGCATTTTGGTATTTGGATTTTTTCTTGGGCGGTACGTCTCGGCTTGCCTCTAAACTTATCAAAACATGCCGCACTGCTTTTGAAAATGAGCCACTGTTTTGACTGGCTCGGAACCGCAGATGGCGGCATGCACGTTGTGTTAAAAGGCAAAGACAAGAATCAAAAAGCAAAAACTCTAAAATGGTTTATCGTGGCAAAGAATGGTGACGGCCCGCAAATTCCAACGATTCCAGCAATTATTTTAGCTAAGAGAATTATTGCTGGTGAGGTTTTTCCAAGTGGAGCCATGCCTTGTTTGGGCATGGTTAGTTTGGAAGATTATCTAAAGGAACTTGCTGAATTTGAAGTGACTCAGCAAGTTGGTTAATTACATCTTTTTGGCGATCTTTAATCCAACAACCAACACCGCAAGCATGGCAAAATAAGTGATTACTTGCGCACCTGCAGGGTGGTCATTGTAGCCGAAAAATATTTGTAAAAATTTTCCGAAATAACTTTGCTCGGACAAAATGTTCGAGACGTCAAAGGCTGGATTTCCTAAGGCTGGCACGATTTCAGCGTTGATCCAAAAGCCAATTCCTTGAGCGGCAATTCCGGCAGCAAAAAAGATTAGCAGCCAAGTGGTGACGATGAAAAAATATTTTCCTGAGGCTTTGATAATTCCCAAATAAAGCGCGGCGCCGGCGATGGAGCCGAAAATAATTCCCGTAATTAAGCCGAAAGAAATTTCAGAAAGTGGCGTGCCTGAGATGTAATAGCTGTAGGTGAAAAGCACGATCTCGGCGCTTTCGCGAAGCACCGATAAAAAGACGACAACCAGCAAAATATAAAGTGGCTTTTTGCCGTCGCGGATGGAGTTTCCAAGGCGCTTTAATTCGCCAGAAATTGATTTGGCGTGTTTTTGCATCCACAAAACTGTCCAGCCGATCATGGTTGCAGCTGAGAGTAAAATCAGGCCGTTGAAGAATTCTTGACCGGTGCCGCCCAAGCTGTCAGAAATTTTATCGGTTGAAAGTGCGAGAAGGAAAGAGGCGATAACGCCAAGGCCCAAGCCGCTTAAGATCCATTTAGTGCGACCAGCAATATCTTTGGTTGCGGCGGTGAGAATTCCAAGGATTAATGAGATTTCTAGAATTTCGCGGAAAACTACGATTGCGATTTGAAGCATTTTTTTAGAGAATTTTTATGAAAGAAAAAGAATAACGATAACTTCTATCAAGTTCAAAATTAGATCAAGGTAATTGTGACCAAACCTCTATCCATCTACATTCACTACCCATTCTGCAAATCGAAATGTCCTTATTGCGATTTCAATTCGCATGTAAAAGACGGTGTCGATCACGCCAATTTTTTGCGTTGTTACGAGCGCGAGTTGGAATTTTTTGCTGCGAAAGTTGGTAAGCGCAAAGTACATACAATATTTTTTGGTGGTGGCACGCCGTCGTTAATGCCGATTTTTTTGGTTGAGGGAATTTTGAAAAAAATTTCTGATTTGTGGCAGGTGGATGAGAATTGCGAAATTAGTTTAGAAGCCAATCCAACATCCTCTGAAGCATCTAAATTTAAAGCGCTCCAAGGGGTAGGAATCAATCGCCTGTCGATTGGAATTCAGGCGTTAAACGACGCGGATTTAAAATTTTTAGGACGCGAACATTCGTCAAAAGAGGCAATGGAAGTAATCGAAATTGCCGCAAAAATTTTCGATAATTTTTCTTTTGATTTGATTTACGCAAGGCCCAAGCAAACGCTCTCTGATTGGTCACAAGAGCTGCAGCGCGCCATTAGTTTTGGCACCAAACATTTGTCGCTTTACCAATTAACCATCGAAAAAGGTACCAAGTTTTTTTCACAATTTGCGCGTAAAGAATTTGAAATGCCTGATGAAAATCTCTCGGCAGATTTTTACGATCTAACCAATCAAATCACGTCGGACGCGGGTTTTGAGCTTTACGAAATTTCTAATTACGCGAAGAAAAATTTTGAATGTGCGCATAATTTAGTTTACTGGCAGGGCGGCGATTATTTAGGAATTGGAGCAGGGGCGCATTCGCGGATTTATTTGAGCGAAGAAGAAAATCGCTCGGCGATTACAATGATTTCAGAGCCAATTTCTTGGCTAAAAAAAGTTGAAGAAGCGGGCGCCGGCATTCAAAGGTTAGAAAAAATTTCAAAAGAAGAATTGGTCGAAGAGCTGATTTTAATGGGTTTGAGGCTTCCCCAAGGAATTAGGGACCAAATTTTTCAAACTCATTTTGGTAAAAATCTCGAGCAAATTTTTGATCTCAAAAAGATGCAGAAACTTGTTGATGATGGAGTGATATGTAACAAGGATGGATCAATTAAAATTCCTGCTAAAATGCGCATTCTCACTAATGCTGTAATCTCAAAAGTTTGCGAAGCAATTAATTAAAAAATTCAAATGATTATGAAGCTCTTCTCTCATCGTTCGTCTTCAAAAAAAGCCTTCACCCTAATTGAACTTTCGGTAATCATCCTAATCATCGGCATTATGATTGCGGGAACCTTCATCGGAACTCGCTTAATTGCCAAATCTCGTTTAGCTGCCGCAGAATCTCTAGCTCGCTCTTCGCCAATTCCCGGAATTAAAGACAACATGCTTTGGCTAGAAACCAGCTTAAGCGCCAGTATCGATAGCTTGCAAGCAAGTGACGGAGC
>CAIUFU010000253.1 GCA_903898475.1 uncultured Alphaproteobacteria bacterium
AGCCGCGGTCAAGTAGCAGTTGGTTTAAATAAGTTCCGGTGTCTGCAACTTTTTGCTGATCTTTTTCTTTTTTCGCTTCGTCAAAAAACACGTCGGCAATGTAGCGCCCGTAAATGTCAGTTTTGTTGGTTTTAATTACCAAAAACGGCACATTTTTTAAAATTTTCTTTAAACCCGCAGTTGCTTGCGCCCCACCAACCGCGCCTGTTTCGGCGGCGGCAATTTTGGCTAGGCGTAAAATTTCTTTGTGGTAAATTTTAAACCCCAAGTCGAGCGTCACGTGAATGGTGTCGCCGTCAACCACGCGATCCAAACGCGCTTTGTAAGTGTGGCACTGGTGCAGGTTAGCGTCAGATTTTTTCAAAGAAAAAGCGGCGCCTTTTTTGACCGACTCAATTAACCCCGCCGGCAATTTAGTTTTGATTTCGGTAAAAATGTTGAAGCCACAATCCACCAAATTTCCGCCCTCTTGCGCCACCAAATCATAGGTGAAAAGCCGACCGCGCTGAAAAATTAGTTTTTTTTGCGAGGTGTTTTTTTTGACGCGGGGTTTGGTGGCGGAGATTTCTTTTTGCAGCTCGTCTGACCCTAAATTATTTTGCCAATTTGTCAGCTCATTAAAACTTTCTGCCGATTCACAGAATGAACAATGTTTTGCTCTGTTTCTTCAATGGTTTTTTGAACTTGAGTGAGAATTTCTTGGTAGTCGTTTAATGCGATTTCCATTTTACTGAATAGTTGATTTTACTGCTCAAAAGCCAATTTTGTACTTGGCGTACAAAATTCAAATTACCCCCAAAACACCTAAATTTTTAAAATCTCCTTCCTCGGTGTTACGTCAGTTACCCAATTTCATTTACCAACACTGGACTGGCCTTAGTGGTTTTAGCAACAGAAGGCTCAAGCTCGGTTGAGGGCTTTAGATCTCTAACTAATTTTAATATTTCGCCGCCGCCGTATTCCATTGCGCACTCGATGATTTCTTCGCGGTTAATGCGCCGCATCTCGCCTGCAAATTGTCGTTTAAAATCGTCGCTGTTTTCGCATTCTTGCGCCAATATTTTAAAGAAATCTACGTCGCCTTTTTTGGCAGCAATTTTGAGAACTTCTTGAGCAATTTCGCTGGAGATAATGCCAGATAAATCTTGCGCGCGGTAGCGTTTGGTCTCTATTAAATAAATAATAAAATCATTTTTTTGCTGCTGCTTTGGAATGTCAAAAAACGAATCTGGCGCAAGCAAAATAGCAGAATCGTAAACCGCCGCATGGGCTGTGCAGCAATCTTGAACTTGTTTGCTAATGATGGCGTTTAAAGACGTGGTCGCATAAGCCTCACGATGTAAAACCGCCGCTTCAATATCCAAATAAACTCCCGGCGCTTTTTGAAATTGCGGCCAACCTTTTTGGGCAAAAATCCAGCGCAACGACATTTCTTGAGCAAAACAAGCACTAATGACACTGCGTAGGTTGTAGCCGCGCAAAACAGCAAAGCCAAAAGCATATCTCATCGCCTCTGCTTCATCTTCGGTGCTTAATGCTTTAGTAGCAGCCAAATTAGTGATTTCATCGACATGCGGCACTTGGTTGGATCTTTGCTAAATTTGTAAATACCCATGTGGTGACTCACCACGCCGTTTTCGACCATTAGACCTCCTAACAATGTATCGTAATCGATAAGCTTTTGCTCTTCTTGCAGTACCGACATCACATCAAAAAGCTTGAGAGGATTCTGAATTTCAGAAATGCCACTATATTTTTCGTATTTTTTATTACCGGTAAGATTAGTCGAACTAGCTGTCATTTTGCTAGATGGGCGATATTTCAGGTAGTCAAAATTATTCTTGCGATCTTCTACCTCTTCCTCAGAAATCAAAACTTCTCTTGGAATCTCTTGTCTTTCAAGCCCAAGATAATCTTGGTGAGCAACTTTTATCGTCACTTCTTCTTTGTAACTGTCGGGATTATTCAAACAAATATTCAACCGCTCTTCCGTGATGCGTCGGTACAATTCTTCCATTGAAAATCCTTCTGATCTAAAATCGAAATCGCGAACCAGATCAATCAAGCATTTCATTGAATGATTGTTAAAACTTTGCTGCGATGCCAGATAGTGTGAAACCCCTCCCTGCACTACTTCTCCTCCCGTGCCATATTGCCTGCTGGCAAAATTTTCCACCGCACCCAATCTAGAAAAAAGTGCGTAATCAGGATGCTCTCTCAAGGTCGCGGCAATTCCATCTCCTCGCCCTTCTATCGAAGAAAATTTGGACATATTTTTATGATTTAGTTTTTATTGAAAGTTCAATGCTTAGGTAACCTCGATTTAGGATATCTCGTTTGAAGTTTTTAAATCTGCAACCAAGTTTAATATTTCGTCGCCCTATTTTGTTAAGTGTCTAATAATTTCAGCGCGGTTAATTTTTTGAATCTAACCTTCAAGTTTAGAATCGGCATTTTTTTCACACTCCCTAGGCACTGTTAGCATTTTGAAAAAATTTACGTCACCGTCACGCAAAGCAAAGCGAATGGTTGACAAACCCAACCTCGCCAATATTTTCCCCCGCCTCTTCCTTCTCCTTTCAACAAACAACCAACAAAAACATGAAAGTTTACTACGACCGCGACGCTGATTTGAGCATTATTAAGTCAAAAAAAGTTGCTGTAATTGGCTACGGTTCACAAGCCCACGCACACGCGCAAAACCTTAGAGATTCGGGAGTTACCGAAGTTAAAATCGCACTTCGCGAAGGTTCAGCTTCAATTGCAAAAGCACAAAATGCTGGCTTCGAAGTGTTAACTAACTCAGCTGCAGCTGCTTGGGCAGATGTTGTAATGATTCTTACTCCAGACGAATTACAAGCCGAAATGTACGCTAAAGATTTGCACGACAACATGAAACAAGGCGCCACTCTTGCTTTCGCTCACGGCCTTAACATTCACTTCAAACTAATCAAACCACGTGAAGATTTAGACGTGGTAATGATTGCACCAAAAGGCCCAGGACACACAGTTCGCGGCGAATACGTAAAAGGCGGCGGCGTGCCTTGTCTAGTTGCAGTTGCTCAAGACAAATCTGGTTCAGCTTTAAAAACCGCACTTTCTTACGCGTCAGCAGTTGGCGGCGGCAGATCTGGAATTATCGAAACTGATTTCAAAGAAGAATGCGAAACTGATTTATTCGGTGAACAAGCTGTTCTTTGCGGCGGCGTTACTGCTTTGATTCAAGCTGGTTTTGAAACTTTGACTGAAGCTGGATACGCTCCAGAAATGGCTTATTTCGAATGTTTACACGAAATGAAATTGATCGTTGATCTTCTTTACGAAGGTGGCATTGCCAACATGCGTTACTCAATTTCAAACACTGCTGAATACGGCGACGTTACTCGCGGACCACGTGTTGTAACTGCTGAAACTAAAGCTGAGATGAAAAAAATCTTAGGCGAAATCCAATCAGGAAAATTCGTTGAAGAATTTATGGCTGAGCACAAATCAGGAAATAAAAACTTTGACGCTTTACGCGCTAAAGGCAAAACCCACACAATCGAAGCAACAGGCGAAAAACTTCGCGCCATGATGCCTTGGATTGGTAAG
>CAIUFU010000254.1 GCA_903898475.1 uncultured Alphaproteobacteria bacterium
AGCGTCAACATTGATGTATTCAGCTTGCTTGCTGGTTAGTTTTGTTAATTTCGCACCAAGTTTTTCTAAGTGTAATCTTGCAACTTTTTCGTCTAATTCTTTCGGCAAAATATAAACTTTATTTTCGTATTTTTTGTGATTGCCCCAAAGTTCAATTTGCGCCATCACTTGATTGGTAAAGCTTGCCGACATCACAAAAGCGCTGTGCCCGGTCGCACATCCCAAATTCAATAATCTACCTTCGGCAAGCAAAATAATTCTTTTTCCATCAGCAAAAGTAACTTGATCAACTTGTGGTTTGATGTTAGTCCATTTCAAATTTCTCAAAGCTTCAACTTGGATTTCATTGTCAAAGTGACCAATATTGCCAACGATCGCGCAATCTTTCATAGCGCGCATATGTTCAATCGTGATGATGTCAACGTTACCTGTTGTAGTGATAAAAATATCAGCTTGAGAAATCACATCTTCAATTGGCAAAATTTGAAATCCGGCCATTGCAGCTTGCAGAGCACAGATTGGATCAATCTCAGTTACAACAACGCGCGCACCCTGTGATTTAAAAGCATCGGCGCATCCTTTGCCGACATTTCCGTAACCACAAATCACTACCATTTTTCCAGCAATCATCACGTCAGTTGCGCGCTTCACACCGTCAATCACGCTTTCTTTGCAGCCGTAAAGATTATCGAATTTCGATTTAGTAACTGCGTCATTCACATTAATTGCGGGCACTTTTAACCTGCCCTCTTTTTCCATTTGGTAAAGTCGCGCTACACCAGTTGTAGTCTCTTCTGACAGACCTTTGATTCCGGCAAGAATTTCTGGATATTCGTCGTGAATCATTTTTGTTAAATCGCCACCATCATCCAAAATCATGTTTGGTTTCCAGTCAGTTTTTCCAACAATTGTTTGTCTGATACACCAATCATATTCTTCTTCAGTTTCGCCTTTCCAAGCGAACACCGGAACACCACTTGCAGCAATTGCAGCCGCTGCGTGATCGGATGTTGAAAAAATATTGCAAGAACTCCAACGAACTTCCGCACCCAAGTGCACCAAGGTTTCAATCAAAACCGCAGTCTCAATTGTCATGTGCAAACAGCCAACAATTTTGGCATCTTTAAGCGGTTGAGAAGCGCCAAATTCACGACGCAAAGACATCAATCCTGGCATTTCATTTTCTGCTAAAGTGATTTCTTTTCTGCCCCAAGCAGCCAAAGAAATATCTTTCACGCGGTAATCATTTGTCATAAAATATTTTAAAATTTAGTTAGAAAAAGCAGGCGAATAAAGCAGCAACCATACGAACGGAATAATCAGCGCATAACCAAAATTATTACGATTTTTTCTGCTCGGAATTTTGAAAACCAACAGCATGGTTAAGATCGTCATCACCGCGAAAAAATAAAATAAAAACTGATTTTGTTACAAACACACTGACGCGATCAAAATAAATTTTGTGTAGTCGAAAGATTGACTTTGGCTAGCGAAAAGCCCTTCAGTTTTTTTGTAAAATATTTGATAAAAAACCGCCGAAAGCACCACGCCCATGCCTGCCGTGAAAGTTACATCAATCACGTTTTGATCTTGTAAAACGCGATTCGCCAAACCAACCATCAAAATAAAATTAAGTACCGGTTGTGGAAAAGTTTTGTGAGTAAAATCAGTTGCAAGCAAGATCACCAAACCAACCGAGATCAAAGCATAAAGCATAAATTCCTGCGTGAAGCCGAATTTAAGATAGCTCAAAATAAAAAGTGCCGTTGTTGTTGCTTCAACAAATAAGTGGGTGCGCGGAATTTTAGTCTGACAAGATTTGCATCTGCCTAAAGTAAAAAGCCAGTTGATAAGAGGAATTAACTCACGAGTTCTGATGATTACATTACATTCAGGGCATCTTGATTTTTGTCCGAAATATCTACCGAAGCATGATTCGCCAAGCGGCAACCGATAAGCAAAAAGTGTGGCGTAAGAGCCGAAAATTGCACCGAAAGTTGCGGCTAAAATTATTCCGAAAAGTTGTTCCATGGGTTAGAGGATAAAATTAAATCGAAATTGTGAATAACCACCCCCCCCAACCCCTCCTTGAAA
>CAIUFU010000255.1 GCA_903898475.1 uncultured Alphaproteobacteria bacterium
ATCAATTCCGTCACCAATTTTGACGCGATTTTGGACATCATCATTCTACTTTTTTTACTAAAACTGGTCGCGGTTTTATTCCTACTTTTCAATCGCAAAAAAATCTAAATCATGAATTTAGTTGCCTTAACCATCGTGATTATTTCGGCTCTGCTATTGATCGCAGCCGCTTTATCATTTTTAAAAGCCAAAGACGTATTTACCATGACACACGTGGTGATGATTGCTAATTGCTACGTCATTCCGCTGCTTTTATTGGGGGTTGAAATTGATCGCTTTTCTTTCGTCTCTTTAGCGAAAATCATCACATTAATTGTGCTAAATTTGGTGGTGGCAAATCTGCTTTGTCACATCATTTTGCGGCGCGCAATTATTAATAAAATTGAGCCTGATGCAAAGAGGGTTGAGTAACTTTATAGGCGTAAGCGTCGTCGAAGGGCCTGAAACTCCGAGCTTCGGGCCCTTCGACGACGCTTACGCTTTGCTCAGGGACCTATAAAGTTAATAACTCACCAAGAACTGCACAAATCCCAAATAATTTGTCGGAGCATTTTTAATATTTCCCGCCTGAATTTGTTTAACGAAATTAAATTTCACCTGCGAAACTTCACTTAATTCTCTCAAATAAAAAACTTCCAAATCGCGCTCTTTTCCTTGCGCCGCCAATGAAGCCGTGCTTTGCAAACGGATTAAATTTCCCGCCAAATCACGCGCCACTGGAATGTCAATTTTGACACTACCTTGATAAACTCGCATCGGCTCTAAATATCCTAAACCGAGTTTGCCTTTGCAAAAATCGCTAAGCATTAGAGAGGCAGACAGGCTGCGGCTGCGCACATTGTCAAATTCGCGAAAAACTCCTTGCTGATTACCATTAATTTTTGAAACACCTTCTGAATAACTCGCCAAAAATTGTAGATTTTTTGTCAGGTTTTGGCTGGTTGAAATTTTAGCGTAAGAAGTTTTTACACCACCGCCCGACTCAAACGCCCCAACGCTTGGAGAGTTAAGAATATTATTGTTAAATTCAGATAAATTACCCAAAGAAAGCAAATAACTGCCGCCGGTTTTTTCCTTAAAAGATAAGCCGAAATCTAAAATCTGATTTTGCTTATTGCCGATTTTGCTCAGCATTTGCGTGCTGTCGTAAGATGATTGGTAAGAAAATTTCAGCGCTAATTTTTTAGCGAAAAAACTTTGATTGGCAAAAAATTGGTTGAATTGCCTGCTAGTTTGCAAATTCGTTGATGTGTTCTGCATGAAAGACTGGTAAGGATTGGCAGCGATATTTTTTTGCGAGAGAAAACCAAAATTCGCAAAATCATTTCCTTCTAAATTAGCAATTTCGTCAACATTTACTGCAAAACCTAATTTCAAATTCGGCACAAAATCTGACGAATCGCGCACAAAAGACAGGCCGTTGCTTAAGGTTTTTTGCGGATCAATTGAGCGATCCAGCGTAACAAATTTTAAGCCGAGATAATTTTGCGCCTCAGGGTTTTTGTAACTCGAAATATTAAATTTTAATTTATTTCTAAAACCTTCTCCAAATTGTATTGGTACAGATTTAGAGGCGATGTTGTTAAAAACTAAACTATTAAGATTAGTCACATTGTTAGAATTTCTTACACCGATTTTGCTGGCTAAATTTGCTTTGTAATCACGTCCGTAAGAATCAAAAAATATCGCTGGCGCAAGATGCGACGCCACATTAACGCTGAACGCATCACCAAAAATTGAGCTGGTTACCATTGAAGAAGTTGTCACTTCGTAACCGCCGTCACCAATACTGGAGCCATATCCAAGAGTGTTTTCTCCCTGCGCTTGCACTGCAGCGTAAAGATCTAAAAGACCGTGACCGTAGGTTGAATCAACTCCGGCAGTTCCCAAATCTTGCGTAGTTGTTAAAATAATTTGTGCTGTTTGTGCTGCAGTTAAATGAGGCCAAGCGCCGCGGATTATGGCTACAGCGCCTGCAACATGAGGAGTTGCCATTGAGGTTCCAGAAGCACTGGCATATCCGCTAGAAAAAATAGTAGTTGGATAAGCACCAATAATATCAACACCAGGAGCTACAAGGCAGTAAGCTGCAGCATCTCCGCACTTATTGCTGTCAAAACCATCAGTTGCAGTTGTGGCGATGACTGAATTTTCATTAACTGCGGCAACGGCTAAAATCGATCCAATTAAATCGGAATCTGAAGCGTAGCGCGCCGTATAATCAGGCTGGCTATTGCCATCATTTCCGGTTGCAGCAACCGTTAAAATATCAGCATCTTTTGCCGCAATTAAGGCGTTTTCTAAAGTTGTTGATCCGGAAGTGCCGCCCAAACTGAGGTTAATCACATCAACCCCAGCATTAATTGCGCCGTAAATACCACTAGCAGTAATTGTGCTATTACCACTGCCACTACTGTTTAAAACCTTAATTGCGACAATCTCGCTTTCATATGCAACGCCGTGAATTCCACTGCCATCTTTTACACCAGCAGCCGTGCTGGCCACATGGGTTCCGTGACCATTATCATCACTTGGATTTGAGTCGCTATTGTAGTAATCGTAATTTCCAGAGGTGCTGTAAGTACTATATAAATTACCAGCTATTTCCGAATGCACTAGCTGCACCCCTGTGTCAATAACTGCAACTTTTACACCGCTTCCAGCGATTGTCTTATCGTTAGAATCAAGCAAAGCATATGCTTGCGCAGCATTAACCAATTCGAGACCATATTGATTTTCATATTCCGCAGTGCGGTAAGCATCAGCCTGATCTTCAGTAACACTGCTATTCCAATCTGTTGAGGTAATTGTTGGAGACGAAGAGCTACCACCACCTCCTCCGCCGCCGCCGCCACCACAAGCGGTGAGCATTAGAAGAAGAGCGATAATGAAAAATGTATTTTGGGTTTTGCGTGACAAGGCAAGTGTGTGAGAAATTTAAATCAACTCTAAAGCCGATTCTTGGTCTTTAAAATCAGAAGATAAAACAGCACCACCAGCAACATTATAAAAGTGCAGATGTAAAAAGCGGCCGGATCTTGTGAACCGGGAATACCACCAACATTCATTCCGAAAAGTCCAGTGATGAAAGTCAGAGGCATAAAAATAATGCTAATCATCGACAGCTTATACATGGTTTTGTGGATACCTTCGCTCATAGCATTAGCCAGCTCCTCATGCAAAATTTGCGATCTATTTGAGGCCTCTTCCACCTCTTCGACCATGTGAGTAATTTGATCGAAATTTTCTTGGAAGTGTCTTTTGGCCCAATCGTCAATCCAGATATATTTGGTGGTGCGCAGCTTTAAAATCACGTCACGCTGTGGTACTAAATAGCGTTTAAAAATTGCTGATTGAGTTCTGATTTTGAGTATTGCTTCGCGAAATTTAACGTCGCGAGTGGTGAGAATTTTCTCTTCCAAATCATCAATTTTTTCATTGATGGCGTAAAGAAATGGCGAAGTATTAGCTAAAATTTGATAGAGCAAATTATACAAAAACTCACCAGAATTTTTAATTTCTTTATCATTATCCAAACGCGTCGCAATATCGTAAATTGCCTTAACTTCGCGACGCTGAATTGTGATGATGCGATCGCGATCAATCCAGATGCGCAGCGACACCATATCTTCCGGCTCAGCATCTTTATTAAGATTTACGGCGCGCAAAATTATCAACAAACCCTCGTCAAATTCCATGATTCTGGGACGAGTTTCTTCGGCAAGTAAGGCATCAATAATTAAGTGATCGAGATATCCAACTTCACTCTCTAACCACTTTCTTACCAGCTCATTGCCAGCATCTAAATGCACCCAAGCCAATCCTTCATTTTCAATTTCCGCCGAAGTTTTGGTTTCATTGATTTTAGTGGCAACTCCACTTTTGTCAAAGGCGTATGAAAACAGGATTGGACTGAGTTTTTCCATGATTACTTAGCAGCTTTTTTGAGAGAGTAGATGATTTTTCCAGAAGCAACTTTCTCTGATTTTTTATTGCCGAAATCTGAAATCATGATCATCGAGTTCTCGTCAACTAAATACATTTTATCTTCGAAATTCACTTCTTCTTTGCCGGCTTTAGAGCTCAAGCTTAAGCTGTAATTTGATTGAGCCGCGTTACCAATTTGTTTACCTTTAGCAGGAACTGAAACATTATGTCCAACCGCATCAAATGTGCCGTCAGTGTCCATCGTAACTAGCCAAGTTCTGCTGTCTTTAGTGCCGTCAGAGTAAAGAAAGTTTTGTTGGATCACGCCTTTATTATCATCCCATTTGCCGTTAATTTTAGCAGTGAAAGTAGCGATAATTTTGCCATTAGCATCTTGCTTGATTGCAAAGGCTTCGATATTGCCATCGAAGAATTTTTTCATGTCCATTTTGTTAGAACCTTCAAGATAGTCTAACTCTACCACTTTTTTTGGCTTAAATAAATCTTGCAGCATCGCACAAGATGAAAGTGACAAGATGATGGTTGTTGCGGTGATAATTTTTGTAAAATTTTTCATATGGATGAGATTAATGTTTCTTACGCGCCACGATGTTGATAGACTCAACAACGAGCGTAAAAAATAGAGAGAAATAGAGATATCCTTTTGAAATATGCATGTGCAAGCCGTCGGCAAGCAAGATAACACCAACCATAAAAATAAAGGCCAGAGCTACAATTTTTAGTGACGGATATTTAGCTAAAAATCCGCTAACAAAACTTGAGGCAAAAAACATTACAATCATTGCAATAACAATCGCGGTGACGATTACGGGAATGTTGCTAGTCATGCCAACTGCTGTAATTACTGAGTCAAAAGAGAAAATGAAGTCGATTAAAGTAATTTGCAAAACCGCCGCAAGGAAGGTTTCTCCAACGCGAATTTCTTTATTTTCTTTTGATGGATGAATTCCAAAAAATGCGTCACGTGCAATTTCGCCGCCACTTTTAACAATTAAAAACACGCCGCCCGCAATTAACAAAAAGTCTTTGTGAGAAAATCCCACCTCTCCAATGTGAAATAGAGGCTCGGTCAAGCTCATGACCCAAGACAATGTCAATAGCATCAAAATACGAATGATAAATGCTAGCGAAAGACCAATAGCGCTGGCGGTCTTGCGAAATTTAACCGGTAGTTTTTGCACCACCAAGGTGATGAAAATTAGGTTGTCGATACCCAAAATAATCTCGAGGAACGTTAGGGTAAGTAAGCTAAAAAAAATGTCGTAGGTAAGAATATCCATAAAGTTTACTTAAGTTGTATTAGTTTTTGTTGATGAAGAAAAGCGATTAACGGCTGAACTGCCAAACCCAAAACTGAGTAATAATCCCCCGAAATTTTTTCAAAGAGATGCTTACCTAAAGACTCGTATTTGTAGCTTCCGGCGCATCCCCAAGGTTGATCTATTTTAACGTAACTTTCAATTTCAGCAGCGCTCATTTTGCGCATTTGCAATTTCACTTTCGAGAAACTTTTGAAAATGATTTTGCCATTTAAAGCAACACAAACCGCGTTATTTTGAAAGTGATTTTGTCCGTTAAATTTTTTTAACTGCTTGATTGCCTCAAGAGCATTTTTTGATTTGGAAATTTCTTTTTCTTCAAATTCACAAACCTGATCCGAGCCAATCACAATTGCATCGCGAAACTCGCGACTAACTGACAAAGCTTTTTCTTTTGCTAAAATTAGTGCCAATTTTTTTGGCGATAATTTTAAATTTTTTTTCTCCAAATCTTCGTCGTAAAGTGGTGCCATAACTGTAAATTTCAGACCAACTTCTTCCAAAATTTTCTTACGAACTTTAGAAGTTGAGGCCAAAATTATTTTACAGTTATAATCAATTAGCATGAGCTTCTAAGGCTGATCATGGTTAAGAATTTTCTTTCCATTTCTGGATCATTTTTAAAAGCACCAATCATGCTTTTAGTAATTGTAGAGGTATCTATTTTGTGAATACCGCGAGTAGTCATGCATTGATGTTTTGCATCGATTAAAACTGCCACGCCTTTGGCTTTTAAAACGCGGTTTAAAGTTTCGGCAATTTGCGCCGTCATAGTTTCTTGAGTTTGCAAACGCTTAGAAAAAACATCTAAAAGACGCGCGATTTTGCTAATGCCAACCACTCTTTTATTTGGAATATATGCAATGTGAGCCGTGCCCAAAAACGGCACCATGTGATGCTCGCAGTGCGATTCCATACGCATGTCTTTTAACAAAACCATGTCGTCGTAGCCTTCAACTTCTTCAAAAGTTTTTCCGAGAATTTCATCTGGATTAGCTTCATAACCAGCAAAAAACTCACGATAGGCGTTAACTACGCGCTTTGGCGTTTCAATCAAACCTTCACGGTCAGGATTATCTCCCGCCCAAGAAATCAGCGTGCGAACCGCGTCTTCTGCCTGCTTTTGAGAAGGACGCGCAATTTTTTTACCAGAAGTTTTTGTCATTTGATCGTTTGTAAGTGTGTTGGGGAAGGCCAAAAAACTAGTGACGCTAAACCAGAAAAACAAGCTTCGATCTTACCAATTGAAACTAAAATTTCGCCTAAGTAATTTCCGCCCCCGCTGCCATTTTTTGAAAGCACCACCTAAATCTAATCACTTTAAACAAATCAGAGGAAATATGAACAAACGCTTATTAGCTCTTTCAGCAATTTTTGCACTTTTTGCAGTTAACGCCAATGCTGGCGGAATCGGAATCTTGGATGTTGAAAAAATCGTTAAAGAATCGGTGGCCATGCGCGACATCCAAAACAAAGTCACCAAGAAACAAGATGAATATCAAAAAGAAGTTACCAAAAAACAATCAGCTCTAGAAGCCGAACAAAAGAAGCTTGAAAGCAAGAAAAATACTTTTTCAAAAGAAGCTTTAGAAAAAGAAGTTACTGCCTTCGAAAAGAAAGTTGATGATCTAAAAACCTTCGTCGACAAAAAACAAAACAGCCTAAAAAAAGCTTCAATGGACGGAATGGGCAAAGTTAATGACAAAATCAAAGACATCATTGCCGACATCTCAAAAGAAAAAGATTTGGATGTTATCATGCCTTCAGCTCAAGCTCTTTACTACAAGGATGAACTTGATATTTCAGAAGAAGTTTTGACCAGATTGAATAAAAAAATCACTAAAGCTGACGTGAAATTTGAGTAAGATTTCTCGAAAGTTTTAAAGGAAAAATCCCGAATCACGAAAGTGGTTCGGGATTTTTTTTGGTTTAAAGAATATTTACCGCTCACTTACGCAAATAACTATTCTAGCGCCACCTTCTCCCGCTTCTTACGATGTGTCATAATCGCAAAACGATGCGCTTCGTCGCGCAAACGCTGCAAATAATGCATTGCGGGATGATGCTTTGGCAGTGTAAAAGCCTCTTTGTCAAACTGGTGAAACCACTCTTCCCCAGCATTTCTATTTTCTCCTTTCGACATACAAACCAGCGGAATTTTTACCCGCAATTCATCAAAAACTTCTCGCGCCGCACTCATCTGTCCCTTGCCGCCATCGATAATAATTAGGTCAGGATACTCGGCTTTTTCCAATTTAGAAAAACGCCGCATCAAAACTTCGCGCATCATTGCGGTGTCGTCGCGATTGTTTGAGATTTCAAAACGTAAATTAAATTTGCGGTAACCACTTTTTATAAATCCATCAACACCCGCCGTAATCAAAGCTCCAACCGCGTTAGTTCCTTGGGTGTGTGAATTGTCGTAAACCTCAATTCGCTGCGGCATTTTTGGCAGGTCGAAAAGTTTTTTTACCTCAAGTAACAACTCTTTATTATTGAGATTTTGCAAAATTTTCTGCTCTAAATTCTGCAACGCCAAACGCTCTTGATCCTTGATTAAAGCAAGTCTGGCGCCGCGTTTTGGCGTAAGAATTTCAGTTTTTTTGCCGGAAATTTTTTCTAAAAAATCTTCCATTAAATTCTTTTCCTCAAGCTCCAAGTTAAGCATCACAAGGCTTGGCGGAGTTTGCGCTAAATAAAATTGTCCCAAAAATTCTGCTAAAAATTCTTCCAATTTTTTGCCTTCTTCAATTTCGTAAAAATAAGGTTTCGAGCCCAAACTTTGTCCCGACCGAAAAAATCCAACATAAGCACAAGCCGCACCATTTGTGCTTACAACCGTAATCACATCAGCATTATCCACGCCATCAACATTAATATTTTGCTTAGTTTGAATCATATTGAGCGACTTGATTTGGTCGCGAATAAAAGCCGCTTTTTCGTAATCTTGCTCGGCGCTCATTTGCAGCATTTTGGCATTTAATTTTTTCTGCAGCTCGAGTGATTTTCCGCTCAAAAAATCAATCGTGTTTTTTACCGAAATTTCGTAATCACCCTCTGAAATCAATCCCACACAAGGCGCGGCGCATCTTTTAATCTGAAATTCTAAACAAGGTTTTTTGCGTGATTTAAATTCGTCGTCAGAACAATTTCGAATCAGAAAAATTTTGCGCAAAATATCGATGGTGCGATTGACGTCGTGGGCGGACGCAAAAGGCCCAAAATGCGAACCCTTACTATTCTTGCCGCCGCGATGTTTGGTGATTTGGGGAAATTTATGATCGGTAATTAGAATTTGCGGAAAGGTTTTGTCGTCACGCAGCAAAATATTAAATCGCGGCGACAATTTTTTGATCAAATTATGCTCCAAGAGCAGCGCCTCAACTTCATTTTCAGTTTGAATCGTCTCAAGTCTTTTGGCCAAAAAAACCATTCGAGCAATGCGAGTTGATAGCTGATTTGGCTTGGTGTAGCTCGAAATTCTCTTAAATAAATTTTTGGCTTTTCCCACGTAAAGAATCTGATCCTTAGCATCAAAAAACCGATAAACACCGGGATTTTGCGAAACTGTTGCGAGTTGTGATTTTATGGATTCGGCGGGCATGAAAAATTTTTCTTTGAAAAGAAGGAAAGCAAAATCTAGTTTCCGCCAAAATAATATTCTTTAAAAAACTCCCCCAAAAAATGGTAATCAAAAAAGAACAGCTTGAAGAGATCAATGTGCTGCGCTCTCAAGTAAGCCAAACGCTGCGCCCAGTTTCACCGGAACTTGAAAAAATTTTATACCAGCCTTTTGAAGTTTTGGATCACGGTTTTGTCCGCGTTGTCGATTACATGGGATCCGACTCTTCCGTAGTGCAAGCGGCCCGCGTTTCTTACGGCGCAGGCACTAAAAAAGTTAATGCTGACAAGGCTTTGATTAATTATTTGATCGCGCATCGCCACACTACACCTTTGGAAATGTGCGAAATTAAATTTCACATCAAGCTGCCAATTTTCGTGGCACGCCAATGGATTCGTCATCGCACAGCTTCTGTAAATGAATATTCTGCTCGCTACTCAATTGTTGAAGATGAGTTTTACGTGCCTCGCGCCGAAAATTTATCAGCGCAATCTAAGATCAATCACCAAGGCCGAGACGAATCGACCGTTTTAAATGCCGCTGAATCAAAACGCGTTTTGGAAATTTTGAAAAATGATTCCGAGCAATCTTACAATCATTATTTGGAAATGATTAACCAAGATCCTAGCGGCAACGTGGTTGACGAAAGCAAAGAAGGCCTTGCTCGCGAGTTAGCCCGCATGAATTTGCCACTTAGTTGCTACACCCAGTGGTATTGGAAAATTGATCTGCACAATCTTTTGCACTTCTTAAATTTACGCGCCGATCCGCACGCTCAATATGAAATTCGCGTTTACGCGCAAGTGATGCTCGACATGGTTCAAAAATGGGTGCCGCATTGTTTCGAGGCTTTCATGAAGCATCAAAAAGAAGGCAAAAATGTGGCTGGTCCGGCACTCGAGGTGATTAAAAAAATGTTAAAAGGTGAAAAAGTTGCACAAGAAGAAAGCGGTTTAAGCGTTCGCGAATGGGGCGAGTTGGAGAAACTTTTGGATTTAAAAAAATAACGAGGTCACATGTCTCTAGGAATCGGCGAATTATTGTTAATTTTAGTAATCGTATTTGTGCTTTTTGGCGCAGGAAAATTACCACAGGTAATGGGCGATATTGGTAAAGGCGTTAAGAGTTTGAAAAAAGGCTTGAAAGACGAAGACAAAACTCAAGTTGAGACTGAGAAAAAATCTGACGAAAAGAACTCTTAGTTTAGTGGATCAACATAAATTCATCACAACTCAAGTAATTGAAGACGTAGTCAACAGAACCTCGGCGGATCGCATTTTAGTGCGCGATTTGGTTGAAGCGATGGAATCTATCGGCTTTGGCTTGGCGATTATGATTTTTGCTTTTGGCATTATCATTCCGCTGCCACCTCCCTTCCCTAGCATCATCGCTTTGCCTTTAGTGATTTTCTCAGTGCAGATGATGATTGGTTATTCTTCACCAAAATTGCCAAAAAGATTTGCCAATCTCTCGGTAAAAAGATCGGTTGTGGCAATGTTGGTACAAAAGTCGGCGCCTTATATACGTAAGGTTGAAACAATTTTGCGCCCACGCTTATCTTTCATGACCACGCATAATGCTGAAAAAATTATCGGATTTTTTACCTTACTTTTTTCTTCTTTCATCGTCATGCCAATGCCGCTTTCCAACTTCATTCCCGGTTTTGGAATTTTAATAATTTCTTTCGGACTTTTAGGAAAAGACGGCCTGGTTGTAATTTGCGGAATCATTGTCGGCCTAGTCGGCATGGCAATTTCAATCACCGCAGTATTGCTTGGTGTTGAGGCGCTTCATTACATTAAAGATTTTTTCTTCAATTAAGTTGACAGCAAAGATCGCGCTTCTTACAAAACGCGACCTCAATGTTGCGATATCTCATCAGCAGTTACTGTTTTTAAAAATCTCATCTTCAAGCTCCCAAAGCTTTCTCTAAACTAACCAACAAAACTTCTCTTTAATAATGACTACATCAAAACTTACCCTGCGTTATGGCGCTAATTCAGATCAACAAGATCAGGTAGGAAATCAAGAAGCTCAAGCACCAGCCGCGGCAACTCAAGCTCCAGTTGAAGGAAATGTGCAAGTAAAAACTCAACCTATTTCTCCCCGCCTACATACCGGAAATTTAATCAGCCGCGCTAATCCAATTAGCGGTGGTGGCACTTTACAATTTACACCACCAGTCGCAGCTCCTGTTACTGCAGCTGCGTCATCCACAACATCTGATTCTGACGATGAAGAAGAAAATACTTCCCATGGTCGTTTCGAGCCACGCCGCCCAGCTGTTGGCAAAACTCTTGAATTAAAATCACTTAAAACCAAATCAGCTGAAAGCTTAATCCAAGTAGCCAAAGAATACGGCCTAGACAATATCGGCGACTACGGCAGACAAGACATTATCTACCACATCTTAAAAAATTTCTCCGACCAAAATTCTGAAAATGTAATTTTAGGCGAAGGCGTTTTGGAATCTTTAGAAGATGGTTTTGGATTTTTAAGATCTCCTGAAACCAACTATTTCGCGGGTTCCGACGATATCTACGTTTCGCCAAGCCAAATTAAAAGATTCGGCCTACGCACCGGCGACACCATTAAAGGTCAAATTCGCGCTCCGAAAAAAGGCGAAAGATATTTCGCGCTACTTCGCGTTACTGAAGTGAATTTAGGCGCTCCAGAAAAAATCAGAAACCGCGTTTTATTTGATGATTTAACACCGCTTTATCCGAACGAAAAATTAAATCTCGAAGAAGATAAACCGTTAAATAACGACATCTCAACTCGAATCATCGACATGGTGACGCCAATTGGCAAAGGTCAGCGCGCCTTGATTGTGGCACCTCCCCGCACTGGTAAAACTTCTTTGATGCAAAATATTGCGCATGCAATCACCACCAATCACCCAGAAATTATCTTGTTGGTGCTTTTGATTGACGAGCGTCCCGAAGAAGTAACCGACATGATCCGCACCGTTAAAGGTGAAGTAGTCAGCTCAACTTTCGATGAACCAGCAACTCGCCACGTGCAACTTGCCGAAATGGTAATTGAAAAAGCGCGTCGTTTGGTTGAAGCCAAAAAAGACGTAGTGATTTTGCTCGACAACCTCACCCGTTTGGCTCGCGCTTACAACACTGTGATTCCTTCTTCAGGAAAAGTTTTATCGGGTGGCGTTGATTCAAACGCGCTGCAACGTCCAAAAAGATTTTTTGGTTCAGCCAGAAATATCGAAGAAGGTGGTTCACTAACCATTATTGCAACTGCCTTGGTTGAAACCGGTTCAAAAATGGATGAGGTTATTTTCGAAGAATTCAAAGGTACCGGCAACGCCGAAATCATGCTTGATCGCAAGATTTCTGACAAACGTATTTTCCCTGCAATTGATATCACTAGATCAGGCACCAGAAAAGAAGAACTTTTGGTTGATCGCGCTACTTTGTCAAAAGTTTGGATGCTAAGAAGAATCGTCAACCCAATGAACTCAATTGACGCGATGGAATTCTTGCTACAAAAAATTGAGCATACTAAGACCAACGAAGAATTTTTTAGATCGATGAATAGCTAGTCTATTTTATTCGTCCCACCAATTCTCTGTCACCCTGAGCCTGTCGAAGGGTGATTCAAGCCCGAGTCCAGAATCACCCTTCGACAGGCTCAGGGTGACAGAGAATTGGTGGGAACTAGAAACAAAATCGCCAAGTTTCCCAAAAAATTTATCGAGAATGAACTCCTTAAAAAAATCTTCTTTTTTCACCTTCATCTTCTTGCTTGCAAGCGCTTGCAACACCACACCCGCAGATCGCACTCAACCAACCTCTGACGTCGGCAGAAGGCTCGCCGCACTTGAAGGCACTCTCAAAACCAAAGGCGGCTACAACTCTTATTTAGCGCTAGAATATTTGATGTTTGGCCGAAATTTATTCTCGATTAAAGACGAAAAAAATTCCGACTATTTCATCAGAAAAGGCTTAGCCGCAGCTAATGACGAAGATCTGATACCAGAAAATCCAATCACTTGGAAAGCCGATCCGGCACAAATTGAAGAAATGGTTTTAATGCAAAAAAGGCTCGAAATCGCATTAGACGAACCACACATTAAGTTTTATTTACCAATCCAAACCGCGCACCTCACCTACCTTTACGATTGCTGGATCAGCCGCGAATCAAAAGCCGTTTTTCGCTCCGACGAATTAGCCCAGTGCCGCACCAGATTTAGCAAGCTTCTCGATGAAGTTGAACATTTCATCGACGATCAGAAAAAAGATAAACAGCCCGATGTTTTAATCACCGAACCACAATTTGAGCGCTACGAAATTCTTTTTGATTTCGGACTTTTCAAACTCAACGACAAGGCCAATAAAGACCTGCTTGAAGTTATCAAATATTTACAAACTCTCTCCGGCGATTACCGCATCTTGGTGGTGGGCAATGCCGATCGCGTTGGATTAGAACTTAGCAATCAAAGCTTGGCGCTTAATCGCGCCGATGTGGTGAGAAATTATTTAATCAAAAATGGCGTGCCGGAAGACTTAGTTGAAATGCGTTCAGTTGGCGAAGATTACCCCGACATCATCACGCGCGACGGTACCCAGCAACAATCCAACCGCACCGCCGGAATTTACGTTTTAAAAGGCCTGCGCTCTTTTTCGTCTTATCCGCTGCCATTAATTGAAAATGAAATTTACCACAAAGAGATCAATAAAGCGCGCGCTGAGAGAGGCTTGGAATGATTTTTGATTTTAAAAATAAGAAAAAATTAGTGATTAAAATCGGCTCTTCGCTGCTTGTTGAAGGCGGCGAATTGCGTGAAAAATGGCTAAAAAATTTCACTAAAAATGTTGCAGAACTCGTCGAAAAAAAATTTCAAATCACCATTGTGTCCTCCGGCGCAATTGCTCTTGGACGCTCGGTTTTAAAAGTTGGAAGTCGCAAACTCTCTCTTGAAGAAAAACAAGCCGCCGCCGCAATTGGACAAATTCAGCTCATGAGTTTTTACCGCGATTTTTTTAAAAAATTAAATCTCGATGTCGCGCAAATTCTACTCACCGCCGCTGATTGCAACGCTCGCGACCGCTACTTAAATTCTAAAAACACCATTGAAACGCTGCTAAAAAATCGCGTCATTCCAATTATTAATGAAAATGATTCGGTTGCGGTGGATGAAATAAAAATCGGCGACAATGATAGGCTCGCTGCCCGCGTGGCGCAAATGATCTCAGCTGACGTCATGATTTTATTTTCTGACATTGATGGGCTTTACGACCAAAACCCAAAAACTCACAAAGACGCCAAATTAATTCCTGAAGTTTTTACCATTACTAAAGAAATCGAAAACATGGCTGGAGGTGCAACCTCTTTGGTTGGAACTGGCGGCATGATTACCAAAATTCTTGCTGCAAAAATGCTGGCTCACACCGGATGCGACTCAGTAATTACCAACGGAATTTCTGACAATGCCTTAAAAAAATTCGTTGAAGGCAAACAAAATTTCACAGTTTTTACCAGCGACAAAAAAGCCAGCAAGTCACGCAAGAACTGGCTTTCTGGATTTCTAAATGCCAAAGGCGAAATGATTGTAAATACTTGCGCGGTTGAAGCTTTGCAGAATAAAAAAATCAGTCTTTTGCCAATTGGTGTAGTAGCGGTGAAAGGTGATTTTAAAGCTGGAGATGCGGTTTTTATTAAGGATGAAGCGGGCAATCACATTGCGAGTGGGATTAGTAATTACGCGGCTTTGGATGTGAAAAAAGTTTTAGAAAAAAAGTCGGATGAGGTGAAAAAGATTTTAGGAAAATCTGCGAAGGTAGAGTTGGTGCATATTGATAATTTGGTGGTGGTTTAACATTTAGTTCTAGCTTCGGGCCATTCGACGATGCTCAGATTAAATCTTTAAAAAAACCGTCGTATTCTTCACCCTTAACTGCGCTGGCGCAATTCCAAAAAAATCTCTCTTCTCAAAACCGGCACTTTCAAAAAACCTAAAAATCTTCGCGTAATTTTTTCTTTCTGAATCATCCAAAATCACCATCCCACCCACCTTCAGCGCCTCAATAACATTCTTCGCACATTCAAATCGCTTCAGCGAATCAATCACAATTAAATCAAATTTCTGCCCCGAATTTTTAGCAAAATTTTCGTAAAGCGGATTCGTCAAACCATCAGCCATCAAGGTAATTTCAACATTTTCACTCTCCTCTTTTGCCAACATTTCTCGCACAATCTTTAACCAAATTTCATTAGTTTCTAAGCCGACAACTCTTTTGGCATTTCGCGCAAAAAATAAAGTCGAAGCGCCGCAGCCAAATTCGAAAATCTCGTGTTCTTTGGTGATTTTATTTTTTAGAAACTCAATTGCCGGATAACTCATCCAAGGTACCGCAGCACCATTTTCGTCTCGCGAAAAACCATCTGCAAAAGATTTTTTCCAACTGATTTTATTACTTGTGAATTGCGTTTTTGTAAGATTTTGTGACATCTAGTTTTAAATTTGTTAACCCGTCTTTTTTTATCAAAATACTTTCCGCTTTTTTATGTTTCGCAGATTTTTTAGCACGGTTTTATTTATTGCCATTTTGCCAATTTCAGCTGCCAACGCTTTAAATTGGGAAATTTTTTTACCTAAGACCAGAAGCAATATTCATGTGGTTGGATCCTCAACAATCTCGCCTTTCATGACGGCAATTTCTGAAGAATTTAGTCGCAATCAAAGTTTAAAAAATATTCCAACCCCAACCCCAACTGTTGAATCAATTGGCACCGGAAACGGCTTTAAAATGTTTTGCGGCGGCATTGGCCAGAAATATCCTGACTTCGTTAACGCCTCACGCCCAATCAAAGAAAGCGAAGTTGAAAGCTGCAACCACAACGGCATTAAAGACATTGTCGAAGTTAAAATCGGCTATGACGGCATTGTAATTGGCAACATGGTTGGTGGCAAAAAAATTAAACTCACCAAAGAACAAATTTTCTTAGCACTTGCCGAAAAAGTTGCTGACAAAAAAACCGGAAAATTAGTCAAAAACTTTTACGAAACTTGGGATGAAATTGATCCAAAATTGCCAAAAACAAAAATCTTAGTTTACGGACCACCTTCAACCTCAGGCACGCGCGACGTTCTGGCTGACATTATTTTGGAAGAAGCCTGCTTATCAAAAAAAGAATTTTTGGATGAATTTCCTGAATTCTACGCCCGCAAAAAACAATGCCACACTTTGCGTGACGATGAAAAATTTATTGAATCTGGTGAAAATGACCGCGTCATTATTGACCATTTAAAATCAAATCCCGATTCATTTGGCATTTTCGGATTCAACTTTTTGGTCGAAAATAAAAATGTCATTCAAGCTGCTGCAATTGACAATGTGGCACCAACCTTTACCAGCATTGCCTATAAGAAATATTCTCTTTCTCGCCCACTCTTTGTTTATTTCAAAAAAGAAAACTTAAATTCAACGCCACACATGCGCGAATTTATCCAAGAAATTATTAGCCCCGATACAATCGGCGCCAAAGGCTACCTGCTTAATAGCGGGCTTATTGCTTTGAGCAACGCCGAGTTGGAAGAGGTTAGAAAGAATACTTTATCACAATTGTAACTATGAAAATTAAAAAATTTCTCACCACTGCGGCCCTTTGCGCTGGCCTGCTGTTGCAGTCTTCTTGCATTACAAAATATATCTGGGGCGACAAAAGTTACCAAGAGCAAATCAATCAATTTTTCATCGGCGCCGATGGCCGCTACGTGGCAATGTTGGGCGATGAATATCACTACGTTTTCTCGGATAATTCCGGCATTCTGAAAACGATTTTATCGATGAAGCAGCAAGGTGTTTTGACAATTAATGTCACCAAAAGTCATTTAAAACTTTATGCTAATAACGATGTGAAAGGCACTTTGGTGTTTGACGGACCGTTTAGTATTTTGGACAGAGACGATGCAAAAACCTTACTAAGAATGGGCTTTTCTCCTGATCGCCGCGACCGCTTGACTGTTAAAATGGATCTAACTGGCAAAAGATACGCCGCGAAATATTTAAATCAGAGCCTGTCGAAAGTTAACACCTCGCACACAATCACAATTTATTACCACGATTCTAATGTGGTGAAAGATGTGGGCAAAGTTGCGATTACGCCAATTGCGGTTGGTTTGGATGCAGTGTTGTTGATTGGAAAAATTGTGATTTCGCCGCTGACTTTGTAATTAAAGCAACTCAGCAATCTTCTCAATCATCACATCACCAAGCTCTTCTAGGCCCTTTATCGCAATCGAGTTGCGGTAAAAATCATCGGTGCTGTGACCAATGCCCACGCCAACAATTTCAATATTGCCGCGCTTTTCAATTTTGTTAATCACGTGACGCAAATGGTCACTCAAAATGTCGCTGTCATTAGCTGATGCGGTTGAATCATCTACCGGCGTGCCATCCGAAATCACCATTAAAATTTTTCGTTTCTCACTTCGCTGCATCAAACGCGAACGCGCGAATAGCAAAGCTTCACCATCAATATTTTCTTTGAGAATTCCCTCTTTCAACATCAAACCCAAATTCACTTTCGATTTTTTCAAACTTTGATTGAAGTGTTTGTAAATAATGTGACGCAATTCGTTGAGACGTCCGGGATTGTGAGTACGACCCGAACTCTCCCAAAGTTTACGCGCTTTGCCGCCTTTCCAATCGGCTGTCGTAAATCCAATAATTTCAGTTTTAACAGAAAATTTTTCCAAAATTTCGGCAATTATTTCACAAGCCAATGCACTCATTGCAATCGGATTTCCCCGCATCGAGCCAGAATTATCGAGCAAGATTGTCAGCGCTGTATCTTGGTATTCGTGAGCTTTGTGCGTGATCCAAATATCTTCCACGCTTGGATCAATGACTATTCTGGTTAATTTTTTGCGATCCAAAATTCCCTGAGAGGATTGCGCTTCTAAAAAAGAATTTTGTTTTGAGAGCAATTTACGCTTCAACTTCAAACTCATTTTTTTTGAAATGCCCGAAAGCTTCGCCACCTTTAAATCAAGCTGATCGCGCAAAAGTTCGAGCTCATTTTTGCCAATTAATTTTTGCGGAAAAATCACCTCGTCAAATTTATTGGTGAAAATTTTGTAAGCGTTTTTGAATTCGATTTTATCTTCGTCGGGGCTTGTTTTCTCTAGCTTTACCGACACATCGCCTTCGAGATCTTCTTCTTTAAAATCGACAATTTTCTGTTCTTCTTCCATTTGCTGCGTGCCACTTTCTTCATCTTGTGAAAAGTTTTTTTCACTCTCAGCTTCAACATTTTCCTGACCGAAATTGCTTAAATCATTTTCTGATTTTTCATTTTGGTCGCTTGGCTTTTCTTTTGATTTCTCTTCACTGTCGTTTTTTTCGTCAGAATTTTCGTCATTTTTTAACAACTCCAAAACCCGCTCCACACCTAGCGTAAAATCATTTTGGTTTTCCGTTTTTTGCACCAAGTTTTTAATTTCTTTGACAACTTTTTCTTTAATTTGTTCTTCCAAATCAATCGCCACTTCTTTGGTTCTTGGCAAAATTTGTCTCCCAAAAATCTCCTTCAACAAAATCAAAGAAAGGTTGGTAGAGCCGCTAAAAATGTCATCTTCAACCTTGTGTAAAATATTTTTTACCACACCACGGTAAGAATTTTTTGCGCAAGCAATCACTCGAACTTTCTCAAATTCGTCGAAGAATTTTCGCTCTTCCGCATCCCTTTTTTTTTCTTGGTGCAGTTTTTTGTCGTGGGCTAGCAAATAGCAGGCAGCCAAATCTGGTGCGGCGCGAAACTGTTTTCTCTCAACCTCCGGCAATCTCACTTTTTTTTCACTTAAAACCAAATTTTGATTCCACGAAAAAAAATTATTTTTTTGCTCTGCGTCAAATTCCACCTGCAAATTTTCATCCGCAACTAACGCCTGCAAAGTTGCGACTAAATTTTCTTTTATTTGATTGTTTTGAGAGTTTTTTAACTTCATTAATTTGTAATTTCTGCCAAAATTTGGCTTATTTTTGATCTAGCTTTAGAGCTTGCTAACACTGGCTGGAGAGGCATTTTCTGAATTTTGCGCCACGTGGCGCAAAATTCACTTTTTTAAGAGATTTTTTTCAGCTCAAAATTGAGAATTTCCGCCAGTTTTTTCACCTGATTTTTTTGGTGTTCACTCGAAAAAGTAATGCGCAATCTCGCTTTTCCAACTTCAACTGTTGGTGGACGAATTGCTGAAATTAACATTCCTTTTTCCGCCACTTTTTTAGCGATTTCCAAAGCCTTTTTATTTTCACCAACAATCAACACCACGATTGCTGATTGCGGCTTTTCTCGACCCATTAACTCACAAAAATACTGCGCATTTTTTAGCGCTTTTTGCCCAAGATTTTTTTTCGAAATTATTTTTAGTGAAGTGAGTGCCCCCGCCAAAATTGCTGGTGGAAGCGCGGTTGAATAAATTGCCGATTTGGCAAAATTGCGCAGGTAATCAATTAGCATTTTGTCGCCGGCAACGTAGCCGCCAAGTGCACCTACGGCTTTAGAAAAAGTTCCCATTTGCAAATGATTAGCAGATGCAACCTCGCTCTGATTAAGCCACAAATCGTGAGCCGCATCTGACAGCAAAATCGCGTCGAATTTTTCTGCTAACTTTAACAATTCAGAAATCTCACCAACATCGCCATCCATTGAAAATACTGTTTCGGTGACGATTAAACATTTTTTAAATTTGCCGCGATTTTCTTCGAGAATTTTTTTGGCGTGCTCAATGTCATTGTGCAAAAAGCGCATTAAACGCGCACCAGAAAGTTTTGATCCGTCAATTGCAGACGAGTGAATCAGACGATCCGCAACAATTAAATCACCTTCGCAAACAAGTGCTGGAATAGCGCCAATTGCAGTTGCGTAGCCTGATGAAAAAACAATCGCATCTTCACAATTTTTCATTTTAGCAATTTGCTTTTCTACTTTTTCGTAAAGCGAATTGTTGCCACTAACGTAGCGCGAAGCACGTGCACCAACGCCGAACTTTTCAATTGCAGCGATTGCCGCTTTTTTTACTTGGGCGTTTTGTGAAAGGCCTAGGTAGTCGTTGCAGCAAAATGAAATGAAGTTTTTTTTACCACGGCGGATGGTGGTAGAGCTAGTGGAATCAGAGGATGTGAGATAGCGGTAGAGGTTTTTTTCTTTTTGGTTTTCTAGGGAGGTGGAGTAGAAATTTAACACTGATTTTCTTTGGTTTTATTTTCTTACACACCACCCCAATGTCACCCTGAGCATGTCGAAGGGTGACATTGGGGTTAAGTGACGTAGCGATTAACTAAACGTCCAAATTCACAACTTTCAGCGCATTTTCTTGAATGAAATCGCGTCTTGGCTCAACCACGTTGCCCATCAAAGTTGAGAAGGTTTGGTCGGCGTCGTCGTACTGGTCTACTTTAACTTGTAGTAGAGTTCGGTTAGCTGGATCCAAAGTGGTTTCCCAAAGTTGTTCGGCGTTCATTTCACCCAAACCTTTAAAGCGTTGAATAGTAACGCCTTTTTTGCCGGTTTCGGTAATGATTGCCATTAGCTCTAAAGGCTTAGTGGCCACGCGCTCGTCTTCACCGCGGATGAATTTCAATTTGCCTTCAAATTCTTCAGAAATTTGTTCTTTAATTTGCGCAATTACGGCAACTTCTGGCAGGTCGAAATAAGAATTTTTTACCAAATAAGAAGTTTTAACGCCTCTGGTTTCTTTGATTAATTCAATGTCGTCAGATTCAGTAACAACGGCTTTCCAAGTCACTTCTTCGTCGGAAGTTGCAGCAAAGATTTTTTCAATTTTTGCAGTTAGCGCTTTTGATTTTGCAGCGTCTTTCATCCACAATTTGTCGAAGGCGCCAGCCATTGCTAAATTTTCAGCAATGTCGGTTGGCATTACGCGGGTCAAGCTTTGAATCAAATGAGCAAATTTTTGTAGCTTGCTTACGAAATCGTGCAAATCAGCACCAGTTCTGTCTCCGGCTTTGGTTTTCAAAAGTGCGTTGGTCAAAGCATTTTCAATAATGTAGCTCTGCCAAGCTTGTTCGTTTTTCAAATAAACTTCGCTCGAACCTTTTTTCACTTTGTAAAGTGGCGGTTGCGCGATGTAGAGGAAGCCGTATTCGATTAGCTTTGGCATGTGACGGAAGAAGAAGGTCAAAAGCAAAGTGCGAATGTGCGAACCATCCACGTCAGCGTCGGCCATGATGATGATTTTGTGGTAGCGCACTTTTGATGGGTCAAAATCTTCAGCGCCGATGCCGGTGCCGAGAGCCGTAATCATTGTGCCGATTTCAACTGACGACAACATTTTGTCAAAACGCGCGCGTTCAACGTTTAGAATTTTACCGCGAATTGGTAGGATTGCTTGGTATTTACGGTTACGTCCACCTTTGGCTGAGCCACCCGCCGAGTTTCCTTCAACGATGAAAATTTCAGAAAGAGCTGGGTCTTTTTCTTGGCAATCGGCCAATTTTCCTGGCAGGTTGGAAACTTCGAGGGAAGTTTTTCTGCGAGTTAATTCACGAGCTTTTCTTGCCGCTTCGCGAGCTTGCGCTGCTTCAACTGCTTTGCCGACAATGATTTTGGCGTCAGATGGGCGCTCTTCAAACCATTGAGCAAGTTTGTCGTTTACACCTGATTCAACGAAAGTTCTAACTTCGGAAGAAACTAGTTTGTCTTTGGTTTGTGAAGAAAATTTTGGATCAGGAACTTTAACCGAGATCACGCAAGTGAGACCTTCACGCACATCTTCACCAGTTAAAACGATTTTGTCTTTTTTGAAAAGTTTGTTGTCGGATGCGTAGTTGTTAATGGTGCGAGTAAGCGCCGAGCGAAGCCCCGCAAGGTGGGTGCCACCGTCGCGTTGACGAATATTGTTGGTAAAACACAAAATATTTTCGTGGTAGCTGTCATTCCATTGCATTGAAACTTCCATGCTGATGCCGCTGGTTTTATCGGAGGCGATCACGCTTAAAGTTTGGTGCGCTGGGTTTTTGCTTTTGTCTAAGAATTTTACGTAAGCTTCAACGCCGCCTTGGTAGAATAAAATTGATTCTTTTGGCTCTTCTTCGCGCAAATCGCGCAAGATAATTTTTACGCCCGAGTTAAGAAATGAAAGCTCACGCAGACGTTGCTCAAGAGTTGAGTAACTGAATTCTAAAACATTGTTAAAAGTTTGGGCAGATGGGTGAAAGGTAACTTGCGTACCTTTATTGCCGTTAGCGTCACCAATCATTTTAAGTGGTGAAACCGCATCCCCATGTTGGAAGCGCATGTTGTATTCTTTGCCATCGCGCCAGATGTTGAGTTCTAACCAGTCAGAAAGTGCGTTTACAACCGACACACCAACCCCGTGCAAACCACCAGAAACTTTGTAAGAATTTTGATCGAATTTACCACCGGCGTGAAGTTGAGTCATGATTACTTCAGCGGCTGAAACGCCTTCTTCTTTGTGGATATCAACGGGAATACCGCGACCATTATCTTTTACGGTAACTGAACCGTCAGCGTTTAGAGTTACGTTAACCGCGTCACAATGCCCCGCCAAAGCTTCGTCAATTGCGTTATCGACAACTTCGTAAACCATGTGGTGCAAACCAGAACCGTCGTCAGTATCGCCAATGTACATACCCGGACGTTTGCGTACAGCGTCCAAGCCTTTTAAAACTTTGATCGAATCAGAAGAATATTCGGCAGTCACAGTGTGATCCATTACTTCTTCAACAGCAGGAGAATTGTCTTGTTTTTTAGCTGACATTTTTTGACGGTTTTTTTGTTATTTTTGCAAGAAACGCGGAGGGCTCAAAAGCCGTGTTATTCGTGGCTTAAAAGGAGTCCGGGAAGATAAAAAGTTAAATATAAAAAAGAAGGGAATTTTGTGAAAAAAATGGTGATTTTCTAAGAGCAAATCTAGATGTCATCCTGAGCCTGTCGAAGGATGGCATCGAGGATGGAAGAACTGGCAGCTAATAAGCCAATTTAATCACAATCTGATTATTTTTTTCACCCGACTCCACCGCCAGTTTTTGCTCGTAGCTTTTGATGTAGCACAAAGAATTTGTCTTACTTTCGCAGTAATAAATCGATCCTTGCAGCACGTAGTTTTTACCAGCAATTAATTTCGGCAATTTCATTTCTTTGTCTTTGACGGCGTGCCAGATCGGAAGAGCGTCGTGTAGGGAAAGAGTGTCTTCGCCTGTGTAGATCTCG
>CAIUFU010000256.1 GCA_903898475.1 uncultured Alphaproteobacteria bacterium
GGCGCGAGGACCAGCCGACGCGTATTCGAGCGGGGGTTCGAACGCCGAGGCCAAGCCGCAGGGGCCAGGGCCAGAGTCGAAACTAGCGCCACCATCACCGACACCACAGGAGGCGGAGAAACCACCGCCGCCACCACCGCCACCGCCACCGCCACCTCCAACTCCAACTCCAACAGATAATAATACTGGCGGCGGCGGTGATAATTCTGAAGGTGAGGGCAATAATGATCTTGAGGAAATCGCTAGTAACGATGTTGAAGAGAACGGTGGCGGTAATGACGATGATGACGAAACTGTCATGTCAGATTTAACTGAAGATAGTGACGCAGATGGTGAAAGCGACGACGACAATAGCGATACAGACAGCAATGCTTCTGACGATACTGCGGCAAGTGATCACTCTTACATGGATTCAACAGTTTCTTCTCGTGCTAAAGAAACCGAGAAATTTAGCGATGAAGAACCTTTGAAACAAGGCACGGGCGCAGGCGGCGGGGCGAATGGTATTGAACTATTCTCTGAAGGCAGCACGCCAAATCTGAAGCAGGCTAGCAGAACCGACTCTCATAATACTGGTGGCAGCAGTGTTGCTTCTAAGAAAAGTTCATCTTCTGCGAGTAAAGGTTCAACTCCACCAAAAGTGCAGATGACCAAAAATATGCAAAGAGCTCAAGAGATGAAAAAAGAGCAAGCCAAATCAGGAGAGCTGGCTGGTCACAAAAAAGATTACGGTGCGAAGGCTGATCTTAGTAAATCAACAACTGCTACTGATGCGGGAAAGAGAGATAAGGCTGAAACTAGCAACGGTCCTGAGTTCGTAGTAAGAAATCTTGAGACTAAAGCTAAGTTGCCATCTAGTCCAAAATCAACTCCACCATCTAGCCCGAAATCAACCCCGCCTTCTAGCCCAAGGTCAAAGAAATAATTTATGAAAAATTTCGCTAAAAGTTTGGTAATTTTTCTCTCGATTTTATCTCTAACTGCTTGTGCCTCTTACCGCCCGATCTTTGATCCGAACGAAAAATATTTAGCGGTAGGAGAAGCAAAGGCGGATAGTGATTTTCAGGCCTGCAGAAAAGAATCAGAAGATTATTTGGATAAATATAAAGCCGAGCGCGCCGCTAAAGAAGCAGGCAGAAACGCTGTTGTTGGTGGAGTTGTGGGAGCTGCGACAGGATTAATTTTTGGTAATAAAGGCATCAAATCTAGCCTAATCGGAACTGCAATTGGTGCGGGGGCGGGGGCTGCAATCGGTGCGCTTTCGGTAATGGGTGAAGATAAAGTAAAGCCAGATCAAGTCAAACAGCGCTACATCACAAACTGCCTAGCTCGCAACGGCTACTCAATTATTGGTTGGAGATAGAGTCTTACAATCCGGGTAACTTCTGTTCTATTGAAGTAGGGGCTAAAAACTTCGTCATATTAAATACCGATGTTGTGCCAGAGGAGGGTTTTTCTTCAGATCTATTGAGATGAGCTGCCTCTTTTTCCTGAGACAGTTTCTGAATTAGACGATTAAATTCTAAAGAGCTGTGACCATCGCGATCATGGCTGCTAGAGCAATATTCGATGAGTTTGATAACATTAATTCTCTCGCCATCTTGATCGCAAATATCGTGATAAGCTAATCCCAAAATTCTTTGATTGCCGCGAATTTTTAACTCTACCACAGAATCTCCAACATGCTTGATTCCGTTTTCACCTTGGCTTCGGGCAAATCTATTTTTACTATTTAAAGCATGTCTGAATTTATTTTCAGTGGCGCGATCAAGTCCGCTAAGAAGTTCTTCCGGGCAATGGATAAAATATTTAAGGCCTTGGTTGTCGGTAAGGCTGGGGCAGGTTCTTAGATCAAGAGTTCCTTCAGAGGTGAGGGCGCTTTGTGAAGAATTAGGTGCTCTGCTATCTTGAATTTGATCGATTCTTTTTTGTCGCGAGAGCAGTTTTTCTTCTGAAATCAAACGATCGGTCAAGATTTGTAGATAGTATTTTTCTAAAAAGGACACCTCTTGCTCATCAAAAATATCACCCAATCCGGTAATGCCTTCATCCCAATTGGTAACTAAAGAATCGGCTTTGGCAGAGGCCTGGGAAGGGTCTTTATAAATTTTTGGTAAAAGCTCCAAAGCTTTTTCCTTCTCGCCTTGGAAGGTGTAAATCTTAAAAAGTAACTTGCTGTAATGGGCTTGAATCTCGTGATCTTGAGGTGTTCTTGCCAAAATATTTTGGCAGCAAGAGATAGTAAAATTAGCTGCCGCTTCATCAGTTATTTGATAGCGACCGCTTTCATCTTGCAGTCCGAAACATGGATATTTTTCGGTAAAACTATCGAAGACCGCGCAAATTAAATCTTCATTATCTGCTGTGTGAAAAGCGAGATCAGTAAAGTTTTTTACATTCTCGAAAGCGTAGCGCGACTCTGTAGAAGCCTGACAGGCATACATCATAACTTGTGCTAAGCTATCCAGACTTCTGGTGTTCAGCCCAACCATTTCTTCATATCCTTCGGCGGTAAAATTATTGGTTAAGCGGGCTTTGGCATCAATTACATGAATCAGCAGATTTTTGCCGATATTATCTTTAGAGTGGCAAAATTCTCTAAATTTTTCCGAGTCACCAAGTTCAACAATTTTGCCATATTCTTTGCTGCTTGAAAGCGCTTCGAATAAATATTCGTAAAGATCTAATTTTCTGTCTGGATTAACAATTTCAGCAATAGTTGCGGTGAGTCTTTCAAGTTGCAAAAGTTCTAAATCGCCGGAAAAGCTATATCCCTTAATGTAGCATTGCGCATTATCAGCTTCGATTGGGTTCTTGGTGGCGTAGTCTTTAAATAATTCCTGACATTCTTTTTTGGTTTCTTCAGACGAAATATTGCAGCCATTTTCCAGAAGAATATCTATAAGTTCATGATCAAAATAGATATCAACCAAGGTGTTATTGATCTGGGAATATAAAGGTAAAGATGAGTTCTTCGTTTTTTCAATTCCAAGCGCAAGATGGTAACCTAAATCATCAGTTGATTGGGTGGCGTAAGATTGTTTGCGCAGTAAATAAGAATGCATCAATACCGGATCAGTATCTCCGCCGCTTTTGGCGGTACCAAAATATTTCGAAATGGCTATTTTTATATTACCAGTTTGAGTCGCTTCATTAGCTGCAGCTAGTGTAGCTGCGGTGTATTTATCTAAAAATTCTTGGCGAACTGTGGGCAATAAATTTGCCATTCTACTAGCCGCAATTGAGCTTTTGATTGCTTTGCCATGATCGCCATTAATCAGCTCTTCAACCATCATGAGCGAGTCTAACATTTTTTTTAGTGTCTCAAGCTCTACTGCATTTTCATTAGGTTCAAACTCCATCAAACTACCAAGACATTTTTCAATAGCATTAACTGAAGTGGCGTGAGTCAATACAAATTCCAGCAAGCATCGTTCTTGTTTGGCGCTGGGCGGGGAATCGAAATAAGTTCTGATTAAATCCTGATTGCTGAGCAATTGCTGATATTGCGAGAAAGCATCAGGTAGTTCTTGTGTATTGCTTACGTCAAAAAGTCTGTCGCGCATCAAGTTTAGTGAGGCGAATAATCGGGCAAATTGAATGTTCTCAATAAAATCTGGGCTATTTCCATCTTGCAATGAAACTCGTTCTAATTTTTCAACAAAGCTTTGTTTTTGTGGGATGCTAAATGTTTTATCGCCGCGCTTGTGATCTAAAAATTCACAAATTTCAGTCACTCCTTCTTCGTAAGTGCTAAGTTTGCCAGTGGTTGTGTTAAGTAAGGTTTCAAGATCCGATAATTTTTGGGGAATCGGGTTTGGTTTTTTCTTAGGTGGCATTTTTGATTTTGTTTAAATGTCTAAATCTTCATAGCCGCAAATCTTGATTCCGTAACCATCAAGCCCAATCACAGATTTTTTAGAATTAGTTAGAAGTGTCATATTTTTAATTCCCAAATCAGATAAAATCTGGGCTCCGGTGCCGTAATTTCTTAATTCTTTTTCTTTGTTTTTTGGTAAGTTTTTGCCTTCGCCAAGCAAATGCAGCACTGATTCATTGGGTTGTCTAATCAAAACCAACACTCCGCTTTTTGCCTGAGAAATTTTATTCATCGCTTTCAATAAAAGTCCGGTGCGCGGATTTTGTGCCTCGTCCAAACAATCGCTGACAATGTTTAAGTGATGCATGCGAACCAATGTTGGCGCTTCTCCATCGATTTTGCCTTTGACCAAAGCAATATGTTCAACGCCATCAATTTTGCTTTTGTAAATTGTTACATCAAATTCGCCGGCGCTTTTGCTCACAAATTTTTGGCGGCTGACTACTTCAATTAATTTCTCGTTTTGGCGGCGATATTCAATCAAGTCTGCAATGGTGGCGATTTTCATTTTATGCTCTTGCGCAAATTTCACCAAGTCAGGCATACGAGCCATCGAGCCGTCATCATTCATAATTTCGCAAATAACGCCCGACGGATTTAATTCAGCAAGACGCGCAATATCAACCGCCGCTTCGGTGTGTCCGGCGCGCACCAAGACGCCGCCATTTTGGGCTTTAAGAGGAAAAATATGTCCGGGGCTAACGATTGAATCTTTACCTTTTTTTGGATCAATCGCGTCGCTCACAGTTTTGGCGCGGTCAAAAGCCGAAATGCCGGTAGAAATTCCGATCTTAGCTTCAATTGAAACGGTAAAAGCAGTTTTGTGACGCGACTCGTTATTGGAAGACATCAAAGGCAATTCAAGCTCAGAAACTCTTGATTCTGTAAGCGTCAAGCAAATCAAACCTCGGCCATGTTTGGCCATAAAATTGATTTTGGTGTCGTCACACATTTGCGCAGGGATCACCAAATCACCTTCATTTTCGCGACCTTCATCATCAACCAAAATAAACATTTTTCCGGCTTTGGCTTCGGCGATTATTTCGGGGATGGTGGCGAGATAGTTATTGGACATTTTCTATTTTATTAAATTTGAAACGTAGCGGGCAATAGCATCAATTTCTAAATTGACCAAATCGCCGATCTGAGAATTTTTAAAAGCAGTATTCTTTAAAGTGTGTTCAATCGCATTAATGCTAAACTGATTTTTCTCTACTTCATTCACAGTTAAGGAAGTTCCATCAAGCGTAACCGATCCTTTGGCTGCGATAAATTTCATCAAATTTTTTGGCGCGCTAAAAGTGAATTTATGCGAATCTTTAATGCGCTTAATCGCCTTGATTTGAGCGGTTGCATCAACGTGACCCAAAACCATGTGGCCA
>CAIUFU010000257.1 GCA_903898475.1 uncultured Alphaproteobacteria bacterium
CCTTCGACGACGCTCTCGCTTTGCTCAGGGACCTATAAAATTTTAACGCGCACCAAGATTAGTCATCGCAGCCAACCTCTTCAACCCTGCGCTCAACTCTCCACCACCATTTTCCTCAGCAAATTCAACAAAAGTTTTTGTCACTTTTTTAAACAATCCTAATTGATGATTTAGCGACAAAATTCCGTAAGCATTAAAAGTAACGCCATCTTGCAAAAGAATTTTGGTTTCACCCAAATTAGTCGCGTTAAATTGCTTAATTGTTGCAGATAAATTTGCCGAAACATTATCCAAACCAGCCCCACTAAAAAGGCTCGCCTTAACTTTCTGATATTTTTTGATCTGCTTAATTACATCTTCACTCTTATTTTCTTGAGCAACTACTAAAGCATGTTCCCATTTGGCAGCGCCGTAATTCATTAGCAACACCACCATTTCAACTAGGTTGTTTTTAGCAGCAAATTCCAATGCTGTTAGACCAAAAGTTGTTTCTATTTCTTTATTAATTTTTGCGTTGAGCAACAGCACCGCAACATCAATAAAATTGCCCACTACCGCGTAATGCAAAGCAGTCATTTTATGATTATCTAAAATTGTCTGCGCATTTTTATCGGCATTTAATGAAAGCATTAATTGCACAACTGACACATGACCAAACTCAGCGCCAACCAGCAAAGGAGTAAGCCCAAAGCCAGTTTTAGTTTCTTTATCAACACCAGCATCAAGTAAGGCTTTCATCACATCAACATGCCCAAATTGTGCGGCGTAATGAATTGGCACCCAGCGACGTTTTCTTTCTGAAGCTTGCGCATTTTTGTCAGCCCCTGCCGCAAGTAAAACTTGAGTTACAGCAATATGTCCGTTGGTTGCAGCAAAATGTAGTGGCGTAAAATAATCTTCATTACGCGCATCAACTTGCTGTGGAGCTGGCGCATCAGCCAAAAGCTTTCTCACGCTCGCCTCATCGCCAAATTTTGCTGCAAGATGCAAAGTGGTGTTTCGTGAAATACCAAATCTGCAATCGATCAATTCTGCTTTTGCTTGTGCGCTTTGCGCCGCAATAATTTCAGCGGTAAAATCGGCAATTGCTTTTTTGATTTCCAAAATTTCTTCCGCAGAAATTCTGATCAACATTCTTTCCGAATTTTTGTCTAAAAAGTTTTTTAGTTCTTGTTGCATTGCTTAAATTTTTTAAATTAACGACCACGAGAATGTTGCTTTCCAGCCTGACGCTCTTTGGCTTCGATCATGCTCGCCCAAAAGCCTTTATCACCACGCTTATTCAAAACTTGCGCTGACTGAATTAAGTAAGTCAATTTCTGACCCAAAATCATTGAAGTCCAGAAACCAATGGGCTTTACGATATCAACTATGTTCATTTGATTCATTTCTTGACGATCCATCTCTTGTTCTCGCGACGGCACTATTTCGTAACTACCACTTTCTTTTTGATTGCCCCTCGCCTGCATTTCAGCTTTCACTTCAGAATGCGCCCGCGGAATTTCCGACTTCTTGCGCATCAATTCTTCATCTTTTTTGGCAAAGTTTTTCTTCTTGGAAAAAAGTAATTTTTGGCTGGTTTTTTTTAGCGCCAAATAGCGTTTATAAGCTTGATTTAAAAGGAAGGCGAAGATGATTCGCGCAACTACAATCAGAAAAAAAACCGCAACAAAAATCACCAATAAAATTGGCAATGTTCTCTCAGCACTGGCGAAAAAATCTGCCATTATTGTGAATCCTCACAAACTTGTTTCATCTTGGCGTAGCTTTGCACAAAGCCAACTAACGAGTAAGTGTCGGTTGCAACTTTACCATCACGCGCCACGCCGCTTACAACCATGTCATCATGCTTTTGCATTTCTTTAATCACGTCGATATCGTCATTTTTATCATTAGCCCAAGCCATGGCTTTGTAAGGAAAAAGATAGAATTTTCGTGAGCCAAAAGAAATCTCAACATTGGAAGTTTTGTTATAAATAAAGCCCGACGAAGTGCTGACCTCATCGGCGTCATTATCAATATTAGTGACCAAAAAAAATGACTCGCCTCTTTTGTCGTAGGTGCCTTCACGTTTAATCGGGGTTGAAGCCACATAGCAGACAGTTTTGTCGCCTCTTTCGGTTTTAAAAACATTCCAATCTTGAAACTTTCCCTGCAATTCCTGCGCCAACGCGACATTGGAAAATAACAGAAAGGCCAAAAGATATTTAGTAAATTTCATAACTTGACTTTTGTGGACCCAAAAAATATTTTGCCCGCTTCTTTTTAGGGCCTTTAGAACAAAGCTTCCGCGTGGGTTTTCCAGATTAGCTCATCGCTTGCGAAAGATCGCGAACAAATTTTAAAAAATCCAACAAATTTTCCAATGTCAGAACTGTCTCACGAGAAACACAATCCTTTGTCGCAATTTGAAGTGCACAAAATTTTCGATTTGCAAATTGCCGGTTTCGACATCAGCTTTACTAACTCTTCACTTTACATGGTTCTTGCAACCATCTGCACAATTGCTCTCATGCTTTTTGCCACCAGAAAAAAATCTTTGATTCCCTCAAAAGTTCAGGTTTTTGCTGAATCAATTTACAGCTTCACTCACGACATGGTGAAAGGTTCAGTGGGCGATGAAGGCGAAAAATTCTTCCCATTAATTTTCTCACTTTTTACTTTCGTTTTACTTTGCAACCTTTTGGGCCTTACTCCCTACAGCTTCACCGCTACTAGCCAAATCGTTGTTACTTTCACTTTAGCGGCAATTGCCTTTTTAATTGTGACTATTTTTGCTATTTGCAGAAACGGCATTGGCGGATTTTTACATATGTTTTTACCAAGCGGCGTTCCTTTAGTCATGGCTCCAGCAATTTTCGTTATTGAGCTTTTCTCATTTTTAATTCGTCCCGTAACTCTATCAGTTCGTCTTTTTGCCAACATGGTTGCAGGTCACGTTTTGCTTAAAGTAGTTGCCGGCTTCATCATTTCTTTGGGCATTATTTTCGGCACGCTGCCTTTCGTTTTCAGCATCATCATGACTGGCTTTGAGCTTTTTGTAGCAGTACTTCAAGCCTACATTTTCGCTATTCTGGTTTGCGCTTATTTGGGCGATGCCACTAAAGAACACTAAGAATTTGGCCAAAGTTCGTGGGCTAAATGAACTATCCCGATCAATGGGTTTGCACGAACAAATCAACTTAATAAATAGGTAAAAACATGGAACCAGTAGAAGCAGTAAACACTGCTGTAAGCAATTTTGAAGCTTTCAAATATATCGGCGTTGGTCTTTGCTCTTTGGGCATGGCTGGTGCAGCTCTTGCAATTGGAAACATCTTCGGTGCTTTCTTTAACAGCATCGCTCGTAACCCATCTGCAGCTCCAAAACTTGAAAAATACATTTACATCGCTGCTGGTCTTGCAGAAGCAATGGGAATCTTCGCCGTACTTTTGGCGTTCTTGATCATGAACTAAACGAATAAAATCTAAACGTCGGAAGCCTCAAAAACTTCCGACATCTCTCTTCTTTTTTACAAAAAATTCTCGACATGCCTCAATTAGATATCACAACCTACGGCGCACAAATTTTCTGGTTTTTGCTTTGCTTCGCAACGCTTTACATCTTTGCCAGCCGCATCATTTTGCCAAGAATTCGTAATATTTTAAAAGACCGCAAAACCGTAATTGACGCTGATTTATCACTTGCCACTGAGCTTGATGACAAAATCTACGAACTACATTTAAAGACTGAAAGCCTCAGAAAAGACGCCAGCAATCAATATCAAACTAAACTTGACGAGGTAGCTAAAAACGCTGCCGCACAAAGAGAAAAAATGATCGAAGAACTCAAAGAAAAAATCGAAAAAATCACCGACAAATCACGCAGCGAATTAAAAGATTTTATCGCTAAATCTCGCGCTGACAGCGAAGTTGCGATCAAAAATCTGTCACAAAAAATCAAAGAAAAAATATTCAATTAAAACCAAGGATCACATGTTTCACGACCCGAAATTTTGGCTCGCAATTGCCTTTTTCACTTTCATCGCACTAGTCATTAAATTCGCCAGAGCCTCTATTTCAAAGTCTCTAGAAGCAAAATCAAAAGCCATTGCCGAAGAAATTTTAGCCGCCAAAGAAATGAAAGAACGCGCCATTGCGCTTTTGGCCAAAGCTGAAAAATATGCTAAAGAATCTGAAAGCTTTGCCGCAAAACTTTTGAAAGATGCAGAGGACGAAGCCAAAAAATTTGCCGCCGAAGCTGCAGAAATGGTTGCCTCAGAAATAGCTAAAAAAACTGCTGCTTCAGTTGAAAGAATCAAAATCGAAGAAATCAGCGCCATCCGCGAAATCAAAAGCCGCATCGTTAATTCTGCGATTGCCAATTTGTCAGAAAATCTTGGCAAAGAAATGACCAAAGAAAATCACGAACAAGTGATTAGCAAAGCTTTGGGCGATTTCGAAAAAGTTATTTAAGTGTCACCCCGTCGAATGACGGGGTCCATTTCGAGCAGACTTCTCACTTCCAAAATGACCCGACTTCTAATCCTCTTCCTCCTTCTCACTACCTCTTGCTCACACAATAAAAAATTCACAATTTATTCCGGCGACAAGAAGGCCAGCTTCTTCAAAATTGCTGATGGCTTGTGCAAAGTTTTTAATCAACAACAAACTAATTCTAACCTTGAATGCGTAGCACTTGAAAGCCACGGCGCTTTAGAAAATCTCAATCTTTTAAACAGTAAAAAAGCCGATCTGGCAATTATTAAAACGCCTGAGTTTAACAAATTTTTTCTTCCCGAAATTTCCAACCAAACAAAATTTGTCGCCAATCTACACCAAGAATATTTGACGTTTTTGGTGCGCAAAAATTCCAAAATAAATTCTCTCGCCAACCTCGCAGGAAAGTCAGTAAATATTGGCTCAGAGGCCTCATCAAGCGCCACCATCACAGAAAAATATTTAGCGCTTGCCAAAATCACGCCGCAGAAAATTTACCATTTAGGGGCTCGCGACTCCTTCAAAATGCTGTGCCAAAATCAACTTGATGCTTGGATTTATTTCGTCGGCCACCCAAATTATGATTACGCGCAGACACTTGCAAATTGCGACGTAAAATTGCTGCAACTTAGTCAAAGCGAGTTAAAAAATTTCTCGCTAGTCGCGCCGTTTTTTAAGAAAAATAAAATCTCAAAAAACTTTTACCCGTCACTTCCAAAAGAAATTAATACCATTTCTTCCTACACGATTTTAGCATCTAGAAATGATCTCGACCCGCAAATTATAAGTGCGCTGCAAGACGTTTTGCAAAATCACAAAAGCGAATTAATCAAAGAAAATCCAATTTTTTCTAATTTTTAAAATCTCATGAAACTTACTCTCTCTTGGCTTAAGGAACATCTTGAAACTTCTGCAACACTAGAAGAAATCTGCGCCAAACTTACCAGCATTGGCTTGGAAGTTGAATCAGTTGAAGATAAAGCAAAAATTTTAGCACCTTTTGCCGTGGCAAAAATTTTAGAAGCTAAGCCTCACGAAAATTCGACAAAACTAAAAATCTGCCAAGTGCAAACGCCAGATTCGGCAACTCCCCTACAAATTATTTGCGGCGCGCCCAACGCCCGCACTGGTTTGAAAGTTGCTTACGCGCCAATTGGCTCAGTGATTCCAACCAATCAAATGGTAATTAAAAAAGCCAAAATCGCCGGCACCGAAAGTAGCGGAATGCTTTGCTCAGCCCGCGAATTAGGCCTTGGAAATGAAGACGCCGGCATCATTGAAATTGACGAGAAGTGGGAAATCGGCACCAAAATTACTGAAGTGTTTGGGCTTTCCGATGCGGTTATTGAAATCAACGTCACACCAAATCGTGGCGATTGTTTGGGAATTTTTGGAATCGCGCGCGACTTGGCTGCAACCGGCATTGGCACTTTAAAAAATCCTCAAATCAAAAAACTTGAGCGTCAATTTTCTTGCGCAATTGAAATAAAAAACGAAGCGCCTGACGCCTGCAATTACGCAGCTTTTCGTCATTTGAAAAATGTTAAAAATTGCGAATCACCAAAATGGTTAAAAGAAAAATTAGGCGCGATTGGCATTAATTCAATTTCCGCAATTGTGGATGTTACCAACTACGTGATGCTGGTTTTAAATCGTCCGATGCATGCTTACGACGCCTCTAAAATTAACGGTGCGCTGACAATTCGTTTTGCACGAAATGACGAAAAATTCACTTCACTTAAAAATGATGAATTCACTTTAGATGAAAAAATGTTGGTAATTTCCGACAGCCAAAAAGCTTTAGGACTTGCCGGAATCATTGGCTCGGCAAATTCTTGCTGCGATTTAGAAACTTCTGAAATTTTACTCGAATCGGCATTTTTTACCCCAACAGCAATCGCCTACGCGGGACGCAAATTAAACATTTTATCTGACGCCAGATTTCGTTTCGAGCGCGGCGTTGATGAAGCCACTTGCGAAAGCGGCATTGATCTTGCCACCCAATTAATTTTAGAAATTTGCGGCGGCGAAGTTGCTGAAACTAAAATTAGCGGTGCCAAATCTGCGGCGAAAAAAATTGAGTTTGATTTAACCAAAATCAAAAAGTTAATCGGGCTAGAAATAGCGCCAGATAAGGCGGCGCAAATTTTGTCAGATTTGGGATTTGGCTTAGAAAAAATCACAGCAGAAAAACTTTTAGTAACAATTCCAACCCATCGTCACGACATTTCTCTCAACCAAGATTTGATCGAAGAAGTGGTGAGAATTTTTGGTTACGAAACAATTTCTAAAACCGCACTGCCAACAAATTTTGCTGAAAAATCTCAACCAAATATTTTACACCAAGTAAGATCTCGCCTTGCTGCATCTGGCATGATCGAAACTATTAGCTGGTCTTTTGTTGATGCGAATTTGGTCGAAATTTTTGCAGAAAAAAACGAAAAATTAATTTTAAAAAATCCGATCAGCATCGAGTTAAATCACATGCGCCCTACTCTGGCAATGGGTTTGCTTGAGTCTTACCGCAAGAATGTTTTGCGTAATTTTTCTGATCTTTCACTTTTTGAAATTGGCAATGTTTTTGCTAGCGAGCAAAAATCAATGATTGCGGGACTACGCGCCGGAAAAAACAAAGAACAAAATCACTTTCACGACGAGCGTGACTTTGATGTTTTTGACGTGAAAAAAGATTTTTTTGACGTGATTGAAATTTTTGGCCTTAAAGCCGAAAGCTTGCAAATGAGCGCTTCGGATGCTCCAAAATATTACCACCCACATCGCTTTGCGGCGCTGAAATTGGGTAAGAATTTAGTTGGATATTTCGGCGAAATTCATCCGGCAATTGCCAAAAAATTTGATTTAAAGAACCGCGTAAATCTTTTTGAGATTTTTGTCGATGCCTTGCCGCAAGCACAAAAATCAAGCACTCGCAAGAGTTTTGCAATTAATGATTTGCAACTTGTTGAACGTGATTTTGCCTTTTTGGTTAATAAAGATCAGGCGATTGGCGATCTAATTAAAACCATCGCTAATTGCGACAAGCAGCTAATTTGTGATGTGAATATTTTTGACATTTTTAGCGGCAAAAATATTGCGCAGGATAAGAAATCTGTGGCTTTGCGCGTGAAGATTCAGCCGATTGAAAAAACTCTAACGTCGGATGAAATTGACGCGATTAGCAAAAAAATAATCGAAGCAGTTTCGAAATTTTACGGCGCAACTTTGCGTGAATAATTAACCATCAACCAAACATAAATTTATGAAAAAAATTTTGATCATTTTTACCGCTTTTTATTTTACCACTTCTGCTTTTGCCGCTGACGTTACCGCTTGGAAAATCGCTCCAACGCAAAGCAAAATAAGCTTCAAAGTTAAACAAGATGGTGCTGATCTGGTTGGCTATTTCAAAAAATTTGACGGCAAAATTAACTTCGACAAAAACCAATTAGCCAAAAGCAAAGTGGCAATCGATATTGATGTGACTTCAGTTGTAGTATCGCTTGCTGAAGCTAATGGCGCGGTTCAAAGCCCAGAATGGCTTTCAGCTAAAGCGTTTCCGAAAGCAACTTTTACCGCTGAGAAATTTTCTGCCCAAGGTGCCCAAGGCAAATACTTTCGCGCTGAAGGTAACTTAACCATCAAAGGCAAAACTGTTCCAGCAACTTTGGAATTTGCTTTCGAAGAATCAGCGCCAAATAAAGCGCGCGCTACCGGCAAAACTACAATCAAACGTAGCGACTTTGCGGTTGGAAATAGCGATGTGAAAAAAGCGAATGGTGTAGAAAATTCGATTGAAGTTTCGTTTGTGGTGAATGCGGAGAAGTAGATCTTAAAAAAGAAACTGTCATCCCGAACAAAGTGAGGGATGACAGAGTGATTTAAAAAACAGTTTTTATCACAAACCCCTTGTCATTTTTTTCTCCAAAAATAATTTTCCCTCCAGCTTTTTTACAAAGCTAAGTCAGTGCTTTCATCACAGGTATAATTTGACTTAAAGTTGTAGCTCCATCTCCACCTTAGAAATTCTTGGACCAAGTCTCTTTCAAGAATCTTCCCTCTTTAGTTCTTCTTAAATTTGTGATGAATCCAGAGATCACTTACCTCTCTGGTTTGTGCTGATTTTTAATCAAAATCAAATCACAAATTCTATGAAAAAACTCCTTGTTACCACCTCAATTTTAGCAACCTTGATTACTTCTTCGGCACTCGCAAAGACAGAGGGAAATCTTGTTGGAATTAACCTTCTACGCTCTTCTGCGACCAACCAATATCAAAGAACTGACGTAGCATCCAGCAATTACAGCGATTTTAAAGATTCGGCAATTGGTGTGGGCGCGAGCTACAAATACGCAGTTAATTTTGGCCAAGTCTTTGTCGCACCCGGTGTGTTTTTTGATAAATTAAGCTTAAAAGCAAAAGACCAAGATGATGACACTGTGTCTTCAAGCTATCGCTACGGCGCTAAGGTGGATGTTGGTTACGACATCACCGACAATATCGCAGCTTACGTCACCGGCGGCTTGGCTAACGTGTCTTACAAAGTAGATTGGAAAAGTTTGGATGAGAAAAAATCCGGATCAAAAGCCAGCTTCATTAGTGGCATTGGCGTGTCTTACAAATTGTCGAAAGAGTTAACTGTTGGTTTTGAGTATAATGCCCAAACACCAACTTTCAAAACTCCTGACGCTGGTGGCATTAATGAAGTAAAATCAAAAATCAGAGTTGCTCAAATTGGAGTTGCTTACAATTTCTAACAATTTTTCTTAATTGCTAAAAATGGTCCCGCATTACGAAAGTTTTGCGGGGCTTTTTTATTTACGAACCTTGCGCGGCAAAACAAAAAAGGTGTTTTCGGTAATGCCATTCATGTCTGAAACGGTCACATCTGATGTCGAGATTTCTTTAATTTTATTAATCACTTCCTGCACCAAAACCTCTGGCGCTGAAGCGCCCGCGGTGAGTCCGATATTTTTGACATTCTCAAACCAGCTGCGGTCAATATCAGCAGCACCGTTGATTAAGTAAGAGCGCAGACCGCATTCCTCGCCTAAATCGCGCAGACGATTTGAATTTGAGCTATTTTTGGCGCCTATCACCAATAAAATATCAACCATCTTAGAAAGGTCGCGAACCGCGTCCTGCCTGTTTTGCGTGGCGTAGCAAATATCTTTGGTTGCAAGACCTTGATGCATTTGGGGAAATCTTTTTTCTAAAATTTCGACGATTTTTTTGGTGTCATCAACGCTCAAAGTGGTTTGAGTTACGTAAGAAATTTTTTCTGGGTTTTTGATTTCGACAGTTCGTGCATCATTTTCGTCAGTAACCAAAATCACTTCTTTCTTCACGCGACCTCTTGTGCCTTCAACTTCCGGGTGTCCGCGATGTCCGATCAAAATAATTTCGCAGCCTTCTTCTTCATATTTTTTAGCCTCGCGATGCACTTTGCTAACCAGCGGACAAGTAGCATCAATCACATCCAAACCGCGCCCCACCGCGTCTTCTTCAACTTGATCAGAAACGCCATGCGCTGAAAAAATTGTAATCGCCCCAACTGGAATTTGATCAACCTCATCAACAAAAATCGCCCCCTTCTGGCGCAACGACTCAACCACAAATTTATTATGCACAATCTCATGCCGCACATAAACCGGCGCCCCAAACTTAGCAATCGCCTTCTCAACAGTTTCAATAGCACGTGTAACGCCAGCGCAGAACCCGCGTGGCTTGGCGAGGATGATGTTCATTTTGGATGAGAGATGTTTTTAAGAAAAAGAGAAGTGGGGAAGGTAAAATTTAGTTGGGAAATAACAAGGGGTGGGTGGAGGTGAGGTTATAAAATCTGACCTCCGATTTTATTTTTAGAATTAGAAAGTTTGGAAGGGATAAGTTGTTTCAAAAAGGGGGGCATTGCCGCCCGTTCAAAAGCTCCAGTTTTGTATTCTAGGTAAGTGACGTTGCCTGAGTTAAGATTTATTTCCCCTGAATTTGTTGAAGCGATTTCGTTATTGAGCACTGCGGTATTGGTGTCGACGCTGGTACTGTTTTTAAATGAGAAAGTAGATTTCTTTTTGGTTTCAATTTGAACAAAAGAAGAATCTATCGCAGTGGTTAAAAGAAGGTTATCACTTGCTGTAATGTTGATGTCATCCGCAGCCTTAACTTTTGCGGCTTGCAATGTGATGTTGCTTCCCGAAACCATATCTAAATTACCATTACTGGTGATGTTGCTTTCAGTGTTGGTGATTATGTCTTCAGTTTTAGTACCACCTTTTTTTCTACTTCCCCAAGTAGTTACGGTTCTGTCGCGAAGTGCTGCGGTTTCGATGTTAATGTCGCCCGCTGTTGCCTCCAAGTAAGAGCTTCCGGTTGAAGTGATGTTTGAGCCTTTGTTGTTGATGTCGTTGCCAGCTACCAGAACTAGGTTGCCGCCTGCTTCTAGAGTTCCTTGAGATACTAAAGTTGATTTGATGTTGTTGGCGTTTGAGGCGATAACTTGCAATTCGGTGATTGCTGAGCCGTCAGCATTGGTCGCGCTGCCGTTTATTTTGTAGTTAACCAGAGCTTCGTTGTTGATGTCGTTTCCCGCTGTTAGATAGAGCAAATCTCCGGCTTTGATTGTCGCGCCGAGGTTGGTTATGTCGTTTGTGGCGTTTAGGGAGACGATGTTTCCGGCTTCGATTGTGGTTTCGTTTGTTGTAGCGCCAGTCGTGGCGCTGTAGTTGGTGTCAGCGTGGATGTTGTTGATGTTCGTGGCGTTCATTACCACGTTGTTCTCGGCTTTGATGGTGTAGTTCGAGTTGTTGATGTCGTTTGACGCGGTCATAAATATTGAGCCGCCGGTGTTGAGGTAATTGTTATCGATATTGATTGAGCCAGTGGAGTTTAGCTCGATGTCGCTTAGTGCGTTGAAGGTGATGGCAGATCTTGCTGACTCTGCGTCGTCTTTGATTGAACTGGTGGAGAAAAGTGATTCTCCTGATTTGGCTGATGTTGCTCTCAGAGTTGAGACGGATAGAGAAATTGGATCATTTGAAATGTTAATATCTTTGGCACTCAGCATGATTTTATTTCCTGAATTCAGCAGAGTGTTTTTGAGCGTGATGTTGTTGGCGGTTGCGATGTTAATGTTTCCTGCAACTGACTTAATTGTTGGAGCAGCAATTGTTGGAAGATTTGGGATTAAAGAAGTGCTGGTGAGGCTTGCTAGGTTTAAAGTTAAGTTGCCGTTGCTGATGATTGAGCCGTTATTTGTTAGAGACGCGCTTGTAGAATTTATGGTTAGATCACCTCCAGAATAAATTGTTGAGCCTGTTGCAAGAGACGCAGTTGCAGAATCTGCAGTTCCAAGAAGCTTGTTGCGAGTGCTGAGACTGAGATAAATCTTGGGCACAATAATGCTCATGCCGTTGATGTTGGTGGCTTCAAATGTGATGATGTCGTTAGTTAGAGAATTGGCTTGAGAGGTGCTTAGGCCTTTAGTTGCAACGTCAAATGCCGTGAGATTTAATCTGCTTAATTCTGCAACCGCATTGTCGATTAGAGATTTAATTTGAGTGGAGCTGCTGTTTACACCATCATCTAAAAACAAAGAATCTTTGCGCAGTTGTTTTAGTTGAGCAGCTATTAGTTTTTCTTCGGCGAAGGCATCACCAAGCATGCGGTTTTGTTTGGCGTTGATGCCGTTGATATTATTGATGAACGAATCGCCGTCGATGCCCATTGCGGTGAAGAAATAGGAAGAGCCGAAGAATTCGTCTTTGTTGGTAAAGATTGAGCGGGCTTCGATTAAGGGTTTGTTGGAGTTGGTGGATTTGTTGATGGTAAGAGATCCTAGATTTATTGAGGCGTTATTTTCTGAAGTTGAAACTGGAGCGCTTACAGAATTAACCGAAACTGAGTCAGATATCTCAACAGAGCTTGCATTAGCTGATGATTGGCTGATGGCATTTATGATGGTAGAGAGATCTAAGTTGATTACGCCTGAATTTGCGAGTTGTTGCAGATCAATATTATTATAAGCGGTGGAATAAGATTTTTGCGTGGCGCTAGTAACTGTGGTGTTTTGCGAGATAGTTGTGTTGTTGATTTGAGAAGCGATGCTGCCAGTAAGTGAACCACCCGATTTAATTTGAGAGGTGAATGCTTGGGCGTAGTCTAAATAGCTTAGCCTATCTCCAGAATCACTATTGCCGCCTTCATATTGAATGTGACGATTTTGATAATTTAACTGGTAAAATTCATAGTGAGTGCCGCCTTTGCTGATTATGCTGTAGAGTCCAGAATCATAAATTGAGAGATTATCCATAACATCGCTATTAATTGACATGTCACTAGCACTGGTGATTTGCGAGGTTTGGTTGGTTAAATTATTTACTGCAAATTGCAGCGATCCTCCAGAAGAAATGTTAGAAGTTACTGAGTTGATATTGGTTGGAGCTTTAGCGTAATAGCCAAAATATTGCTGCCCGCAATTGGTTGCGAAGCAGCCGTTATTGTTCAAAACCCAATTATAAAGATTGTAATTACTTGGCGTGGCGCCTGCTGCAACATCGATAAATATTGGTCCCGATGTGGCATCAATTGGCGTAATGATTGGGTCAATTAATCTTTTATTTTCTAAGATTGTGGCCTTGATGATGATGTTGCCGTTATAAGTTTCGATATTTCCCGAGAGATTTTGTAGCAGGTTTACTTTGTTATTTGCTGCGTCAGATGAGTTGTTTTTTTGGATGGTGAGATTGTTTTGAGCGTAAATATCAGCGCCCTGGTTTAGAAAATTATTTGTGGTGTTGAAGGTGGCGTCATTGCCGCTCCAGATCAGAGCGGTGTTGTAGTTGTAAATACTGTTATTGGCGTTTGCGATTAGGTCATTTTTGGCAGCAATTGCGCCATAGTTATTTAGGTCTTGTGCGAGGTTGAAAGTTAGGTCACCTGCCGCGGTTAATTTGGATGAAGAAAAGGCATTATTAAAATTATTGGAAGTGCTGGTAATTGTTGTGCTGCCCTCGCCGCCCGTGATGGTGCCGTAGTTATTGATTTCGCTTGCAGCAGTTAAAGTTAAATCAGTTTCAGCAGATAAAGTTGCCCAGTTAATAATTTTATCTGAAGCGGTTGCGCTGAGATAAGAACCAGCCGCAAGTTTGATATTAGAATTGTCTCCAGTCTGAGTGCCGTTGGTGATGGAGCCAGATGTGGTGTTTAGTTTTATGTATTCTGTGGTGGTGACATTTCCTAAATTTAAAATGCTGTTAGCAGTGATGTCGATGTAATCAGCGGCTGTGATGTCTCCGGTAATGGTGTAATCTGCAGTTGCTCCGAGATTTAAAATTACGGCAGAAGCAATCGCGGCGAAGCTTCCGCTGACGTTGCTAATTGTTGCATCTCCACCCAAAGTGTATGCGTTTGTATTTACTAAGCGACCGCGAATTAATCCTGAATCATTATTTAAAATATCGGAATTGATGGTGACGCCACCATTGCCAGAAATGATGCCGGCACTTGCGATGTCGCCACTTGATTTGGTATTTTGGTTGTTGGTGTTTTTGGAATTTATGTTGAGATCAGATGTAGCAAGAATTAGCGAGGTTGAGCTGTTATTATTTAGAGTTGTGGAATTTAGCGTGAGAGCCCCCTTTGATTGGATTAGCGAGTTATTGGTGAGGATGTTGGTTGTTAGATTTAAACTGGAATTGCTCAAAATATTTCCGAAATTTTGCAATGAATTTGAGGCGTCATTGATTACTAAGGCATAGTCATTTGAGGAAATGTTGCCTGAAGATTTATTGATGAAACTAGCAAGATTTGAGGTGATTATGAGATTGGTGTTGGCGGTGATATTTCCATAATTTTCTAAATTGGCACTTGAGGTGAAAGTGAAGTTGCCACCTTGAGAATAGAGGCTTCCTGAGTTTGTGATATTGCCAGAATTTGAGGTTAGAGTTAATCTGTCTTTTGATGTTAAGATGCCGGAATTTGTGATCGTGGCACTTCCCGTGGTGTTTAAATTTAGAGCTGTGGCAGATTCGATGATGCCACCATTTACAACGCCTGCAGTTGCTGTGATCGCAATTCGATTGGCATACATTGTATTGAAATTGACCAAACTTCCGGCGCTGATTGTGAGAATTTTATCAGAATAAATTTGTGCTGCAGCTTGATTAAAAAAGTCGCCCGAAACTGTTAAAGTTGCGCTGTCTTGGCTGTAAATTATTGCTGAATTGGTCAGTGTGTTGGCGTTTAGAATTATGGAATCTTTAGAATAAATTGTGCCGGAATTATTGGCGGTGGAAATTCCCGAAATTGTAAGAGCCGCAGATGCGCCAAGATATCCTAAATTGCTAAAATCAATCGCGGTTAAAATAAGATTATTGTCGGCATTGATGACTCCAGAATTTTCTAGGCTTGCGACATTTGCGGTTAGTTGATTATCGGCGCTAATCAGGCTTTGATTGGTTAAAAGATTGTCGAGATTAATTGCCAAATTAGTGCCGAAAATTTTGCCGGAATTTGTGAGATTATTTGCGGTTAAATTAATTTGAGATGCGGTGAAAGTTTGTGCAATGCTGCTGTTATTTGGGTCGGTTATTGTTAATGTGCCAATTATTCCATTTTGGTTTTCGATGTTGCTTGCGGCGCTGATCTTGATGATGTCGGCATTGATGACGCCGCTGTTGCTGAGGCTTTCTGTGAGAGTTAAAGTTAGTGTGTCTGTTGTTAGAATGTTTCCTGAATTTACTAGATTTTTTGCTTTGATGGTAGCGCTGCCGTTAGTGGTGCGATCTGTGGCGCTGGCGCTGCTTGTGAAAGTTTCTCCGGCTTCGATATTTAAATTATTGGTAGCGATTGCGGCGCCGCTTTCTTTGTTGGTGATGTTGCCCGTGGCTTTGGCGGTGATGCTTGGCGCGCTTAGATTGCTGTAATACAGATTGCCTGCGGCGTCGAGATTTAGCTCTTTTGAGGCAATTAAGTTAGAATCTAGATTAACGCCGAAACCATTTTTGGTTGCGATGATAAATATTCTGCCGGCTTGGATGCTGCCGAGATTGCTGGCGTCAACCGCGAAAAGCTCAGTGTTTGAAGTGATTGCGGTGGAATTTGGCGTGATCTCTTTGGTAGTTGCATTGTATTTACCTTCGCCGGTTTTGAGTGTGACGTCGGTATTTTCGCCACCGTAAATTGTGGAAATTAATTTGATGGAAGAGGCGATGATGTCGGTTGAAGTTGTGGTTTCAGCGTCGAGGCCAAGCCCAGAAATTGTGATGAGCGGAATTATTAGATTGGGATTGGTTTGTTCTTTTAAGTTGAAGTTGATATTGCCGCTTGAGTCGGTTTCGCTGGCGCCAGCAATAAATGACAAACGCGAAGTGTTGATGAAACCGCAGCCCGCGCAAGTGATGCCGTTAGAATTGGCGATGATGAGTTCGGCTTTGGTTCCGGCGATTTCGGCGTAGCCCAAAAGTTGCGTGTTATTGCTTGAGGTTACTTCATTTAAAATGATGCTAGCCGAGCCAGAATTGTGGAGATTTTCGTTGGCAGTAACAAGGCCGCCAATTTGCGTTGAGGTAATTGCAGCAGCGCCGCTGCCTGTTACAACTTCTGATGCGACATTGCCGGAGAAATTGTTAATTACCTGACCCGATTGATTGATGTTGTAGTGGGTGAAAGTGTTGCGAGAAAGACCGGAAGAGTCGGGAGCGGCGATATTAACTTGATCGATGCCAGAAGCGGTTTTGGTGATTTGAGTGTTGGTTGCGCCGTCAGCAACAATTGGCAGGGTTTGGGATAGCGCGACCATGGGATTAAAAACCAAACTCAAAAGTAAGAGATGGCAAAAAACGCAGGCAAGTATTCTGTAGATTGGGGGTTTGGTAAACATGGTGTATAAGTTTTAGTATTGGTGATACTTGGCTTAAATGGCTGGGTAAAAAAAGGAGCGCGGACGGTATTTAGGGATTTTGAAAGTTCAAATGAAAATTTATATGCTTTGTAAGTACATTATGCTTTGCTTGGCAAAGATACTTCTTAGAACCCGTCCTAAGTCTTTGACTTATTAAAAATCCTGAGCCAATCCTTTGTCATCAATAACAAGGGAGGTTCATGAACAAGAAAAAATATCCAAGCAGCATTACTCGAGAGCAATTTGCTAAAATTGCACC
>CAIUFU010000258.1 GCA_903898475.1 uncultured Alphaproteobacteria bacterium
AGTACGTATGCTTACTTCTGCTTTTCCAAAAACAAAATCACGTCAGCGCGATCTTGCGGTTTTTTCAAACCCGGAAATGCCATTTTGGTTCCAGGAACAAATTCTTTCGGCTTAGTGACAAAGGTGTTAATTGATTCGACGTCCCAAGATCCACCTTTAGCTTTCATAGCATCTGAATAAGCAAAGCCAGCAAAAGCTGCTTTTTTTCTGCCAACAACTCCAAATAGATTCGGGCCAACTTTCGACGCTTCGCCTTTGCCAATAGTGTGGCAAGAAGCACATTTTTTGAAAACTTTTGCACCGCGATCAACATCAGCAGCTTTCATCAAAGTTGCTAAATCAATCGGCTTTTCTTCTTTTTTTTCCAACACTTTTCCGTCGCTTGCCATCACAATTTCAAAGCCTCTTTTAACCATCGGCTTTGGACGATAAAGCACGTTTGCCGCAACCGCCGCAACTAAAACTATCGCAACCGAAAGTGCCAAAGCAGGACCCTGCGCCTTAATTTGCGCCTTTAATAATTTTTGAATTTTTTTCATGTTTTTAGTCGAACAAAGTTGAAACTGATTTCTCTTGTGAAATGTTACGAATCGCCTCTCCGATTAGATCCGCAATGTCGATAATCTTAATATTTTTTGCCGCCAAAGTTCCAGCTGACGCTTCAATCGAATTAGTAATTACCAAATTTTTTAACTTAGAATTAGCAATTCTCTCTCCTGCTTTTCCCGACAAAACTCCATGCGTGATGTAAGCTGAAACCGAAGTTGCACCCTTGTTTATCAAGGCTTCTGCTGCGTTGCATAAAGTTCCACCAGAATCAACCATGTCGTCAACAATGATGCAATTTTTGCCATCAACTTCACCGATAATATTCATCACTTCACTCACTCCCGCTTTCGGGCGACGCTTATCAACAATCGCAAGTTCGGCACCAATTTTGCTGGCAATTGCTCTGGCGCGCACAAGCCCACCAACGTCTGGAGACACTACAACCAAATTTGTTAAATCGAAATTTTGTTTAATGTCGCGCACAAAAACCGGTGCGGCGTAGAGATTGTCGAGCGGAATATCAAAAAATCCTTGGATTTGTCCGGCGTGCAAATCAACCGTTAAAACGCGATCTGCCCCTGCTGATGTAATTAAATTCGCCACCAATTTCGCCGAGATCGGCGTGCGTGGCGCTGCTTTGCGATCTTGTCTGGCATAGCCAAAATAAGGAATCACCGCGGTAATTCTTTTGGCTGACGCGCGACGCAACGCATCAATTGCAATCAACAATTCCATGATGTTGTCATTGGCCGGATAAGATGTTGATTGCAGCACAAAAATATCTTCGCCGCGCACATTTTCTTTGATTTCAACAAAGACTTCCATGTCAGCAAATTTTTTGACTTCAGCGTCAATTAGCTTCAAGCCCAAGTGATTGGCAATTTCTTGCGACAAAATTCTATTACTATTGCAGGCGAGAAGTTTCATGATTTTTAGTTTGAAATTTGACTAGTGCTGGGGGAAAGTCTGAAGGCGCAGCAAGCTATTTTCACAAGTCCAAATATCAACTCATTTTCTATCATCAAAATGGCCGAAATCGAATTTTACGACATTATCAAAATCCTTCACATCGTCGCAGTAATTTCATGGCTTGCCGGCCTTTTATACTTGCCGAGAATCTTTGTTTATCACACGCAAGTTGCCGTGGATTCTGACGTTGATCGCATGTTTCAAATCATGGAAAAGCGTCTGATGCATCTCATCATGTTGCCTGCGATGATTTTGGTTTTTTGTTTTGGTTTTTATTTAGCCTCGCAAATCGGTTTTGATTTGGTTTGGTTACAAGCCAAAATCACTTTGGTTTTGATTCTCGCTGGCTATCACGGATTTTTGTCGCGCTGCCGCAAAAAATTCAAAACTGGTGAAAATAAATATAGCGAAAAATTTTATCGCATCATCAACGAAGTGCCGACAATTCTGATGTTGTTGATTGTAGCTCTGGTAATTTTGAAACCTTTTTAAGATGCAAAATCTAGTAAAAATCACTACCGAAAATTTCGACGTAATTTTCGATTTACGCTACGCCTCAGACAATAATGTTTGCGGCCACAAGCTCTACGCCTACCCTTTCTGCTACATGCATGAAGCGGCAATTGCGCCACTAAATCGCGCCATCAAATCAGCCAAAAATCTCGGGTTAAAATTAAAAATTTTCGACGGCTTTCGTCCCATCGAAATTCAAAAATACATGTTCGATAAATTTCCGTCAGAAGATCCAAATGGCGGTTTCATTTCCAATCCAGATGGCGGTGCAATCCCGCATTGTCGCGGTGTTGCCATTGACTTAACTTTGTGCGATGCACAAGGAAACGAACTCGACATGGGCACCGATTTCGACGAATTTTCTGATCTGGCCTTTCACAATTGCGAAAAAATTTCTGTTGAAGCGCAGCGTAATCGCCTGATTTTACTTGGCCTCATGACCGCCGCCGGTTTTGATTTTTATCGCAATGAATGGTGGCACTACCAACTTTTCAAACCCCGCGAATACCCAATTGCCAAGGCCGATCGCGACATGATCGCGGTTTAAAATACTTTATAGGTCCCTGAGCAAAGCGTAGCGTCGTCGAAGG
>CAIUFU010000259.1 GCA_903898475.1 uncultured Alphaproteobacteria bacterium
GTAAGTGTCATCCCCAAAATCTTCGAGCAGCAAAAATCCAAATTCATCGTCACGTGCGAAAATTTTTGGCGCGGAGAAATCTTGCGAAACCAAAAATTCGGCAATTTTAACAAAGGGTTTTACGTCTTCATGCGATGGCGGCGCAAACATCAAAATGTAAATTTTACTGCCAGTAAAAATTCGGTAGTAAGAACGAAAAGAAGCATCCCCCGCAACTTTTTTAATCTCGCAATTTACGATTTTGTTTTTTGCTAAAAACTGGCGCGCCTTACTTTCATCAAGCTCAATCATGTTTTAGAAATCTAATTTAGAATACCATTCAGGAGGCGTCACATTCGGGATACGATCTTTCAAAATCTCGCCAAAAACCTTGTGTGACTTAATCAAACTGTACCAATCTTTTGCCGGCAAATAATGCTGCCAGTTAATGTCGCCGAAATAATCCAACACCGAAATTTGCGCAGCCGCAGAAAAATCAGCAACTGAGATGTGATCGCCACCCAAATATTTTCTAGTCTCCAAAAGATATTCAATGTAGCTGAGGTGAATATTTAAGTTGCGGCGCGCCACTCGTAAAATTTCTGAATTTGGTGCGTTCACACCAGGTAAATAGCGGTTAAAGAAGCGTTCGCTTAAAACATGTTTGCTAACTTCATTGTAAAATTTGTCGTCAAACCAACTTTGCAAACGACGCACTTCGGCGCGTTTGGTTAGCGAATCACCGAGAAAATTTTTGCTTTCGGGATGCTTGTCTTCGACATATTCCACAATCACCGAGCTGCCCGCAACCACCGCCGCGTTACTATTATCAAACAGCACTGGCAAAGTTCCTGCCGGATTCATCGCGATAAATTCTTTACGTCTTTCCCAAAAATTTTCTTGGATTAATTCAAAACCAATTTCCTTCGCGGCCATGTGAGCTCTGACTTTGCGCGAAAACGGACAAATGACGTGATGATAAAGGCGATACATAAATTTGAGAAATTTAGAAGTTAGAGAAATCAAAAATATTTTTTAAAAACAAAGCAATTAACTTGCGACAATTCTTAGCGCCTCAATTCCTAATTTTTAAATTTTTATGACAAAAAAAATCGCCTTAATCGACGGCTACGGCTTTGTCTTTCGCGCTTTTCATTCGCTGCCCCCACTCACCAGATCAGATGGCACGCCAGTTGGTGCGGTTTACGGCTTCACCAATATGTTGATTAAATTGCTCGCAAGTCTCGACGTCACTCACGCCGCTGTGGTTTTTGACTCTGGCTCTAAAACCTTCCGCAATGAAATTTACCCAGCTTACAAAGCCAATCGTCCGCCCTGCCCTGAAGAATTGATTCCGCAATTTCCAATCGTGCGTGAAAGCGCCGAATCTCTAAACCTCGCCATTTTAGAAAAAATCGGCTTCGAGGCTGATGACATCATCGCCACTATTGCCAAAAAAGCTGAAGCTGAAGGCTTTGATGTTCTAATTGTCTCTTCCGACAAAGACTTGATGCAGCTAGTAAATGAGCGCACTTTCATGTATGATGCGATGAAAAATCGTTTCATTGGAATCGCAGAAGTAAAAGAAAAATTCGCTGTCGCACCTCTGCAAGTTTTGGATATTTTATCTTTAATGGGAGACGCTTCCGACAATATTCCGGGCGTCAAAGGCATTGGCCCAAAAACCGCCGCCGAACTGATTCATGAATTTAGCACGCTCGAAAATATTTTTCTAAACCTCGATAAAATCAAACAAGACAAGCGTCGCGAGCTTTTGCGTGAAGGTGAAGAAAAAGCTAAACTCTCAAAAATTCTCGCTGCGCTAAAAGAAGATGTTGAACTGGGAATCACTTTGGATGATTTAAAAATTCAAAATCTCGAGCCCCATAAACTAATTTCCTTCCTTGAAAATCAAGGCTTCAAGTCACTGGTCACGCGCGTCAAAAAAGAGTTTAATATTGCAGATGCGGTTCAAACTGTTGTTTCAGTTTCTCACCCCGTGCTTGCCGCAGGGTCCAGCCCCCAACCTCAATCTCAAACTTCATTCTCTCAAGTAAAACTCACCGAAGTTTCTTCTGCAGAAATTATTGAGCGCCTCAACAAAGAAGCATCTGCAAGCGGACTCGTCACAATCGATTTCAACAAAAATTTCTTCACCATTTCAACTTCTGATTCACCTTTGGAAATTTTTTATTTCGAAGCAAAAGCAGTGGTAAAAGCGGCGCCCACAAATCAGGTTCTTGATTTATTTAGCTTTCAGGAAGAAGCGACTCAAGTGCTTGAAGAATCATGGTTTAGCTTAGAAATTTTACAAAAAATTTTAGAAGACGACTCAATCAAAAAAGTTTTTTTCGACGCTAAAAGTTTTTTAAAAATCGCCAAAACCAATTCATTTGAAGATGTTTCTCTAATCAACCACCTGCTACACTCCGCAACTCGCAACGACTTGCGCGAGTTGATTAATTTCAACCTCAACGAAAATATTGAGGAGCTGGGATTTGCCAAATTTTTCTCTGAACTTGAAAAAAATCGCGAGCCTGATTTTTCTGACCAACCATCAAAAAAAGCCGAATTTTTTGCCTTCAAAAACTTCGCCATTTCGCAACTTTACAAAAATCTCGCGCCACAAATTTTCACGCAAAAATTAAGCGAGGCTTACAATTCTTACGAGAAGCCGCTTTTACGTATTCTTGCTCAAATCGAAAATGACGGCATCAAAATTGACGTAGAAAAACTGCGCCAACTTTCACTCGAATTTGGCAAAAAAATTGCCGATTTAAGTTCTGAAATTTACGCGCTTGCAGGATGCGAATTTAACATTGCCTCCCCCAAACAACTTGGCGAAGTTTTGTTTGAAAGGCTCGGGCTTGATTCAAAAAAGAAATCAAAAAAGACGGGAGCGCTTTCAACCGGCGTTGGCGTGCTTGAAGAGCTGGAAGAATTGGGACATCCAATTGCTAGAAAAATTTTGGATTTTCGTAAATTTTCAAAATTAAAAAACACTTACACCGACGCTTTGCCAAAAGAAATAAATCCGCAAACCGGCAGAATTCACACTCACTTTTCAACCACCTCAACAATTACGGGACGCCTTAGCTCTAGCGCTCCCAACTTGCAAAATATTCCAATCAAAAGTTTGGAAGGACAAAAAATTCGCGAGAGTTTTGTTTCTGAGAAAGACCATTTTTTGATTTCTGCCGATTACTCGCAAATTGAATTACGCGTGATTGCTCACGTGGCAAAAATTGAAAATTTGGTGCAAGCTTTCAAAGAAGAAAAAGACATTCACCGCATTACGGCGAGCCAAGTTTTTGGAATCCCCGAAGATCAAATTGACGACGCCACGCGCTCAAAAGCCAAAGCAATTAATTTCGGAATCATCTATGGCATCAGCGCCTTCGGCCTTGCGCGCCAACTCGACATTTCGCGCCAAGATGCCGCAGAGTACATTAGATCTTACCTAATCGCCTACCCAGGAATTGACGCCTACATGAAAGACACCATTGAACTTGCGCGCGCGCAAGGTTTTGTGCAAACTTTTTCGGGCCGCAAATGTTTCATTTCGCAAATCAACAATAAGAACCCAATTATTCGCAACGAAGCCGAACGCCTCGCAATCAACGCCCCAATTCAGGGAAGCGCTGCCGACATTATCAAAAAGGCAATGATTCGCTTAAGCAAAAAATTCGCCGAAGAAAAACTGCGCTCAAAAATCATTCTGCAAATTCACGACGAATTGATTGTTGAAGCGCCAAAAGACGAAGTAGAAATCGCGACAAAAATTTTGAAATAGGAAATGGAAAGCGCGGCGAATTTGGATGTTCCGCTCAAAGTAGATGTAAAAGTTGGGCTAAATTGGTCGTAATTTTTAGATGGCTTTAAGGCTTGGCGGGTATAGCTTGAAAGGCACTTGCTAGATTTTCCGCGACGTCGCGGAAAATTCAGTTTTTTACACCTTCCCCACAATCTCCGCTAATCTTTTTTCCAACGCTTTGTAAGAAAATTTATCGCGCAATTTTTGCGAAGCATTGCTCACCATTTTATTCATTAATTCTGGCTCGTTAACAATTCTCACAACCGCTTTAGCAATGCGTTCTTCCACGTTGCTTTGTGGACTCAAATCAACCATTAGCGAATCAAGTTCGTTTGTTAAAATTTCTAACGGACCGTCGGCATCGGTTGAAATTATTGGCTTGGCGAACTTCATTGCTTCAAGAATCACAATGCCGAATGGTTCGTTTTTTGACGGTAAACAAAAGATATCGATTGAGTCGAAGAACTCTTTTTTGTTTTTGATCCAGCCCAAAAATTCTACTTTATTTTCTAAGCCCATTTGCTTCACCAAGTCACGCAGAACTGGTTCGTAGTAGCCATCTCCAGCAATCTTTAAAACGAAGTTTTTGTCAGAAATTTTTTCTAAAATTTTTAGAGTTTTAATTGCGTAGTCGAAACCTTTACTTCTGTCGAGCCTACCGATTGTGCCAATGACGATTTTTTCTTTGGTCTGCAAACTATCGTGAAACTTAGCTTCAAGCGCATCGCTTAAATCAATTGCGTTGGGGATCACAAAACTGCGTTCTTCGCTTTGACCTGATTCTACCGTGTCAAAGAAAATTCTTTTATTCACTGACAGCACAATATCTGCGCCAATTGAGCGCCTCACATTGCCGCTGTGATTCACTGCAATTTGAAAAACTTTTTTGCCTTTAATTTTTCTGATTGCCTTTCGAGTCAAGACTGTGGCGCGCCCAATGTGAGAAATAGCAATGTCGGCTTTTTCTTCTTCTAAAATTTTTTTGATGTTTTTGACAGCGAGAAAATCGTAATAGCCAAATTTATTGTCGGTTTTTTTGACGGCGATTCCGAGCTTTTTAACCTCATCTACGTAAGGCGCATCGGTTTTTAAAATTGCTACTACTTCGTGACCTAAGTTTTTTAGGGCGCTTGAATAATCAAGAAATGCCTGCTCAGCGCCGCCATTTTGCGAAGTGAGGATGATGTTTACTATTTTCATATTTTTTTTCTCTCCAAAGCTTTTAGGTAAGAAACCAGCGGATAAAGCCCCGCCAAGATTGCGATTAAGAATCCCAACGCGCCTTCCTTGTAACCTTTTTTCACGACAAAGGCTTTCAAAAATCTCAGTTTGAAATCAACAATATTCTTAAAAAACCCACCTTTAATTTTGCCGTTGGCTACCATATCATTAGCGCGCCAAGTGGTGTAGCGGTTGAAACGCGCGATGGTGTCAGCGACGTCATCATCCATTAAATGCGTGAGAGAATTTTTTAAGATTTTTACTTCGGCTTTCAAATCGTAAGTCGGGTGAATTTCGCGATCTTCGTGATATTTTTTTAAGCCCCGAAAGGTAAAATATTCGCGCTCCAAAGGCGCTACAGTTCTAAGCCAACCGAATTTTACCAAACGTTTTCCCACAAACTTATCAATTGAACCTTTAGCCGCACAAGGTTTTGAATTTTTGGCAATTTCTAAAATTTCAGCAGCAAGTTCCACAGAAAATCTTTCGTCACAATCAACTTCTAAAATCCAATCGTGGCTTGCCGCAGAAAGCGCTACATTGCGTCTTGCGCCTTCAATGCGCCACGAGCCTTCAATTATTTTGTTGGTAAATTTTTGAACAATTTCTTTGGTGCCGTCAGTGCATTTGTCTAGCACCACAACAATTTCATCAACGAAGCTCAGGCTTTTTAGGCAGTCGGCGATTTTTTTTTCTTCATTGTGAGCCACAATTACA
>CAIUFU010000260.1 GCA_903898475.1 uncultured Alphaproteobacteria bacterium
AAAATCTTTCTGCTGAATTTCTTAAAAAATAAAATTCAACTTTGGCTTCGTTAGACATAAAAATTTCTTAAAAAGTTAATAATCAAAACATATACAGAGCCTCTATTATCAAGGCTTTACAATGCATTGGTTTTACTTAAAAAGAAGTGTCTATCAAGTTGAAAGAAGAGATTTTTTGTTAAAATAATCGAGATTTTCTACCTACCAAAAGAGCTAAAATGCTGATTGCGGATGACATCAGTAAGTAGCCAAGAATCACCCAGTGATTTTCGCTTATTTTGATAAGCCATGTAAGAGCCAGCGGAGCAAGTCCCCCAAAAATAGCCGAAACCATGTTAAATGAAAAGGCTGTGCCAATTGCCCGAACCTTTGTTGGAAAAATTTGCAGGATTATTGATGGGATTGAGCCTTGGTAAAGCGTAATTAGAAAAATAAAGATCAGACAGCCCGATAGGGTTGAATAAAAATCCGAACTAAATATCAGAGTGAAAATTGGAAACAAAAATGCAGCAAAGGTGATGATCGCGCAAAGCAAAACTTTGTAAATTCCAAAGCGATCCGAAAGCCATCCAGATATTGGCGCGAAGCAGCCAAAAGCGAAGGTGCAAATTAGGTAAATAATCGAAACTTCTAGCTGGGTGTAGTGTGAAATTTTTACTAAAAAAGTAGCGAGGAAGGCGAAGAAAATGTAGAATGGGATGCTGATAGAAACGAATAGGCCGCAGATTACAAAAAATCTTTTGGTATTATTTTTGAATAGTTCTTTGAATGGTGATTTGGCAAGTAGGCCTTTATTCTGTAAGGTTTTGAATTCAGGGCTCTCATCAAGTTTGGTTCTGATGTAAATTCCAATTATGCCGATTGGCAAGCTGATTAAAAAAGGAATTCTCCAAGCATCTTCGCTTCCGCTAAAATAAAAATTACAAATAAATGAGGCTAAAAATCCAAAGAACAAACCAAGCGCAGTACTGGAAAGGGCGATTGATCCAAGCAGCGCCTTCCTCTTTGAATCAGGCATCGACTCCATCAAGTAAGTCATGAATCCTGAGGTTTCGCCACCAATTGAAACGCCTTGCAACAGGCGGATGACTAACAAAGCAATTGGTGCCAAAATTCCAATTTTAGAGTAGTCAGGCAAAACTCCAATCAACGCAGTTGGAATCGACATCAGCATGATTGAGGCAGATAGCGCTATTTTTCTTCCATACTTGTCCCCGATATGACCAAAAATTACCGCGCCGATTGGTCGCATAAAAAACCCTGCTGCAAAAACCCCAAAGGTTGCAAGCATCGATGTATAAAGATCGGTTTGCGGAAAAAATAACTTACTGATGATGACGGCAAAATTTGCGTAAAGAACGTAATCGTAATTTTCTAAAATATTGCCGATGACGCCGGAGATGACGATTTTGTGCGACTTACGCATGAGTATAATCCAGTTGATTAAGCGAGTTTGAGACTGGAGGAAGATATGAGATCGGCTAAATCAGAAACAAGTTTTTTTGGTTTTTTGCCGCCTTTAAATATGGCATAATAAGCAATGTTTGGAGAGAGGTGGCGAACTTTTTTTATCACAATATCGGTGGCATCTTTGCAGTAATCTTCGTGAAAAATTGTCACTCCCAATCCGGCCGAAACCAAAGATTTTAAAATATCCCAAGAGCCGTGATTTAACTCAATATCACTCTTTAAAACCTTTGATGCGATATTGTATTTCATGATGTCTGAAATGGCGTAACTTCCAGTATGGATGTAATTATATTTGCCGATTGCTTCGAAGGTGATTTTTTGATCAGGAATTTTGCTTAACGGGTGACCAATTGGAGTTATTAGCGCCGGTTTGTAATCAGAAACTTTCTGATAACTTAGATTTTTTTGAATTAGCTCAAGATCTTCCAGTGGGTAAATTGCCACATCAATTTCATCTTGCTCAATCTTCTCGCAAGCTTCCTGTCTGGTCAAATAAGACAGCTGCAACTTGAGATCGGGATTAGAATTTTTTATCTGCTTAATTGCTCGTGGAATCAATATCGAAAAAACAGAGTGATGTCCTGCAATTTTTAAAACGCTGTCATGATGTTTTGTGCTTTTGAGGAGAAATCGATCACACAGATCGTCTGCTCCACTAAGAACAGGAGAGGCCATCTCATAAAAGTTTTTTCCATCTTCGGTCAGTTCAAATCTTTTGGCATTTTTTTTACTCCGCTTCAGCAGTTTTGTGTCTAAATCTCTTTCCAATGTTTTGATTTGAAGACTGATGCTTGACTGGCTCAAGTTCATAACTTGAGCAGCTTTCGCTAAACTGCCATAGGTTATGGTATTGCAGAATCCTCGGATTTGCTGCAAGCGGTTGTTCTTATAATAGAATTGAGGGATCTTAGAAATGGTGTCCATTAAGGAGAATTGGAGATTGCAATTTATCTGCTGTTTTCTAGGCTTCGTGCCATGTATTTGGCGGTGATTTTTACCGAGAATTATTAACTGATTTTCTGTATTTACATCTTAAATTCCTTACTCACACCTGAATTGCCAACCCTCGTCTCAATTTGAGACTATTTTTTGCTTCTAACTTCATTAATTTTGGCGGGTATGAAGACAGCGCGTTTACTTACATCTCTATTAAGGCCTAGTACTACTATTAGGGCTTTTTCTCACCTCAAAGCTTCAGATTCATCTGTGATTGGTGTGGACGACATTAAGATTACAACTCTACTTCCAAACGACTACGACCACTTCGAAACCTTCGGACGAATTATCACCAATGAGAATGTAGTTTTTACATCCTCTTGGATTGATAAGTGGTTCGGCATCAAGAATTTGCGTAAAAAATGCGATCATACAGAGACAAAACTTAGACTTATTGCCGAGGGCGATAGTGAAATTGCTATGCCGGAAGAAGTTGTGACTGCATATAAAAGTGGCATGTCTCCAGCGCAAATTGCACTAAATAGATTTTTTGCAATTCCTGCTAACAAGACAAAGCTCAGAGAGATTTATTTAGAGATGACCGGTCGTGCAGAAGAAACTGGCTTGGGGTATTACAAATTTGAAGATGCTTCACGAAAATTACTTGGTGGAGGCGCGTTGGCTCCGATTTCAGGAGACGGAAGTCCAGAGATGGTAGATATTGCTCTCCATATATTGGAGGCGAGACAGGGTATTGGCAGTTTTTGTTTAAATAAATTACTGACCAAAGCATTCGAAGAACATGGCGTGAAGCAAGTTTGGGGAAGCTCAATCATTAATCATCCTGGAACGCCTACTTTGTGCGCCAAGCACGGCATGATGATCAAAAATCAAGATGGCATGAAATACTATTTCATTGATTCTGACATGTGGAAAACCAACAAAGATAAGATGAGTATTATGGATGATCCACGCGCTGCTTCGACCAGTTATGGCAAAGGCAAAAGCGGAGAAGGAAAGGGCGGTGGTGGAAGATAGTGAGTTTTATTAAACACTTTCAATAAGTGTCCATTACAACCAGTTTGTCTTCTTTGGCGTAAGTCTTTTTTTGGCAGGACTATTTTTTAACAAAATTTGTTCTGTCATGAAAACGGCACACTTGCATCAATACCACTTCTCATTTTTTGATTTACTAACAAGAGCATTCCATCGCCAAGATAAGGCTCGATCGGATGCTGGGGTAATTAATGCGAATAAAAAATCTGATACCAAAGCAGATTGTCAAAATAGTACCTCGCTTTCTCGGCAAAAAGCACCTTCAGCAAATATCAATTCTTCAGAATTTCTTGCCGCAATTGTTCACGAGCTAAAAACTCCACTTAGTGCCATTATCAGTTTTTCTGAGTTTTTAAAAGATGACTTAAAAAATCCAAAATCACTTGAGGAGTGCATTGATTACGCCAAAGAAATTAACACTGCTGCTACTGAAATGAATGAGTTGATCCATGATATTTTGGACGTTGAAGCAGCTGCTATCTCAGGAAATTTTTCTGTGGATTTGAGTAAGGAAATTGACCTGCAAGATGCGATAAAAAGATCAGTGAAAATCAATTACGATTATTCTTTAAAAAGAAACGTAAGCTTAAAAACAGAAATCGCTGCTGATCTAAGAACCCGTCCTAAGTCTTTGAC
>CAIUFU010000261.1 GCA_903898475.1 uncultured Alphaproteobacteria bacterium
CCTTCGACGACGCGCTTCGCGCTTTGCTCAGGGACCTATAAAGTTTTTTAACTAAACCCTCTCCGAAATAAATTTTCTCACCGAATCAATATTATTTTCGATAACTTCAAATCTCTCTTCATCCACAAAAAGATTTTTTAAGAAATTCGGCAAAGCTGGAGCTGGCGCACCAGCCTCAACCACCGCGTCAGGAAATTTCGCTGGATGAGCTGTGGCCAAAGTCACCACAAATTCACCTTCGTAATTTTTACTTTTGATAAATTCTTGCGCCGCAAAAGCACCAATTGCGGTGTGCGGATCGAGCGTCTCGCCGGTTTTGTCAAAAAATTCTTTAATGGTTTTCTTGGTAGTCGCGTCATCAACCGCGTAGGCGTCGAAGGTTTTTTGGATATTTTTTAGAATTTCATCACTCACTTTTAACGCGCCATCTTTCTCAAATTCGGCTATTAGTTTTGGAAATTTCTCTTCCATTCTTTGGTTTTTGTAAGCATCAAAAATCAAACGCTCAAAATTGCTTGAAACCTGAATATTCATGCTTGGAGAGATGGTTTCAACCATCGCCGCTTTTGTGTAATTATTGGATTTTAGGAAGCGCACCAAAATGTCGTTTGAGTTGGTAGCAATCACCAATTTATTCACATTTAGACCCATTTTTTTCGCTAAATATCCGGCGTAAATATCACCAAAATTTCCGCTTGGAACTACGAATGAAAGCGGGTGTTTTTCGTCACACCCTAAACGCGCCGCCGCATAAAAATAATAAACAATTTGGGCCATGATGCGGGCGAAGTTAATTGAATTTACCGCCACCATTTTTTTGCCTTTCAAAGCGCTCTTGCCGCTGCTTTCTTCGGCAAACATTTTTTTCACCATTGATTGGCAATCGTCAAAATTTCCTTCAACTGCAATGTTAAAAACATTGTCGGCAAGCACTGTGGTCATTTGTCTTCTTTGCACTTCGGAAACTTTATTGTGCGGATGCAAAATAAAAATCTGCGCATTATCGCAAGCCTTGCAGCCCTGAATTGCCGCTGATCCGGTGTCACCCGATGTTGCGCCAACAATCACAATTTTTTCGCCGCGTTTGGTTAAAAAATAATCCAAAAGATTGCCTAAAAATTGCAGGGCAAAATCTTTAAAAGCTAAAGTTGGGCCATGAAAAAGCTCGAGTAGAAATTCGTTGTGCGACAGCTGTTTTAAAGGTGCGATTGCGGTGTGCGAAAAATTCTGGTAAGATTTTTTGATCAAACCTTGGTAAGTTTTTGCGTCAATTTCGCCGTCAATAAAATGGCGAGTAACTTCAAAAAATAACTCTTCGTAAGTCATTTTTCTCATGCGCGAAATATCGTGCTCGCTGAATTTTGGTAAAAATTCTGGAACGTAAAGTCCGCCGTCACTTGCCAATCCTTGCAAGACAACTTCTTCAAAAGAAAGGGCGGGTGCGTCAAGACGCGTTGAGATAAATTTCATGGATCAATGTTTGATTTTTGCAGGGAGATTTTTAACTTGAATTTATACAAAATTTTTAAGGCCAACCTAAATTGAAGTCAATGTCAGCTCAAGCAAATCAAGGCCAGAAGAAATCTCAAGAAAAGCCCGACTATCTTTACCGCAGCGGCGTTGGCATCATGCTAATTAATGCGCGCAAAGAAATTTTTGTCGGCAAAAGAATCGACAATAACTCCGATGCTTGGCAAATGCCGCAAGGCGGCTTGGATGTTGGCGAAAGCGAAGATGCTGCAATGTTTCGTGAGCTGAAAGAAGAAACCGGAATTGATGAAACCAACATCAAAGTTCTAAAAAAAAGTCACGGGCATCACTACTACAACCTGCCCTACAAGCTGCAAAAAAAATTCTGGGGCGGCAAATATTTAGGCCAAAAACAACGCTGGTATTTAGCTGAATTTATCGGCGATGAAGCGGCGATTAATATTGCCACCGAACATCCAGAATTTTCTGATTGGAAATGGATCGCCGGCAACGAAATAATCGGCGCTATTGTTGGCTTTAAGCGTGAGCTTTATGAAGATGTTTTGGGTGAGTTTGTTGGGTTTTTGTAGGTTATTGGTTTCTAGTATAACTTCCGTGACAATAACTAGATTGATCAGATTTGTTGTGCTGAATGTTTCACCCTCAAAATTCTTACTTCATTTTTCTTAACTGCAAAAATTACACTCAGCCATTTTAAGGCAACTGGTCGCGTTGCATTTTCAGCAATAAACTCAGCCTGTTTTTGCAGCACAACTTTAACTGGATCTGGAACTATAATTCTGTGGTGTGTTGGCATTGCGGTTACTTACTTTTGGTTTTGATCACTTTCTTTTTTGGTTTAGTAATTCTTTTTCTTAAATCGCGGAACACTTTATCAGCTGAAGAATATTTCCCATCTTCACAATCTTGCCAACTTTGTCTGATGTCGGATAAAGATTCTTCCAGTTCGCGTTGATTTTGCATCTTCTGAAACGCCGCCGCGTCCATCACAACAATTTCAGCCTTGCCATTCACGGTTAAAACCCTGGGCCTACCGGATTTTTTCAAATCGGAAATGAATTGGATCGTGTGTTTTTTGAAATCGGTAAGAGATTGGATGTCTTCGGTAATGTTAATCATAGTTTTTAGAAGTTTTTAAAAGATTTAATTAGAATCTCATAAATTCTTTAAAAAGAGTCAAACGGAATTTTGATTAAACCGCCGGAGCATTTTTTGATTTAAAAAAATTCTGCTTCGAGAGATTTAAAATAAATTTCATGCTGACCAAAATCGTCACACAGCCGATTATTTTGCTCATCGTAATCACCTCTCCCAAAAACATCGCACCAAAAATTGTGCCAAAGACCGGAATCAACAAAACCACACTCACCGCAACTCGCGGGCCTTCTTCGGCGATTAATTTGAAATATAAAACATAGGCGATGCCGGTGCAAAGTAGGCCCAATCCTAGTAGCGAGGTGGCAACTTTGGCGTCAATCAAACTGAAATCGGCAAAAAATAAACTTGGTGAAAGTAGCAGAGCAACCGACAACACGCTGCCTGCTGCCAGAGTCATAGCATCAATATTTTTGCATTTGGCGTTAATGTATAAAGAGGCGCCGGCGTAAGAGGCGGTGGCGGCTAAAATGGCGATTACCGCTAAGCTGTAAGACCAAGTGATGTCTGCGGTGATACTGCCGTCGAAGTAAGTAATGACGATGCCAACAAGGCCAAATACTACGCCCAAAATGGCGTTTTTATCGACGAAACGTTTGAGAAAAAATATTGAAATCAAAACTTCAAACATCGGCACGGTGCCATCAAGAATGGCGGCAATTCCGCTATCAACAGCGCGCGAGGCCAGAGCAAATAATGTGAAAGGAAAAGCCGAATTAAAGAAACCGACAATGGCGTAATGTTTAAAATTTCTGGGGAGAAAAACTTTTTTTCTTTGAATCAAACAAATGCTGTAAAGCAAAGCGCCTCCGAGTGCTAAACGCGAGAAGGCAACAAAATATGGCGATAAATCTGCAGCAGCAATTTTAGTAAAAATCGCAAAGCTCGACCAAGTAATTCCAAGAATTATTAGAATGAATAGGTTGCTGTTTTTGTTCATAAAATTTTTGAAATTTAAAAAGGAGGCACTTCTTTTAGTGATCGAATTTTCAGATCTAAATATAAAAAAACCCCGACTCTGAATTTCAGAATCGGGGTTTTTCATTTTTTTAAGAGCGACGGGGGTTTTAGTAACCGCCCATTCCTCCCATGCCACCCATGCCGCCCATTGGAGCGCCACCGGCTGATTCTTCTTTTTTCTCAATGATCACCGCTTCAGTTGTAATCAATAAACCGGCAATTGAAGACGCATCTTGCAATGCAGTTCTAACCACTTTGGTTGGATCAACGATTCCGGCTTTGAACATGTCGCCATATTCGTTAGTTTGAGCATTGTAGCCGTAAGAAGCTTGAGCTTTTGAAAGCACTTCATTTGCCACAACCGCACCATCAAAACCAGCATTTTCAGCGATTTGACGGATTGGAGCTTGGATAACTTTTTTGATTAGATTGATGCCAACATTTTGCTCATCATTAGCACCTTTAAGTTTTTCAAGAACACGACCAGCGTAAAGTAGAGCCGATCCGCCACCTGCAACAATGCCTTCTTGCATTGCGGCGCGAGTTGCAGCCAAAGCATCGTCAACACGGTCTTTCTTTTCTTTAACTTCAACTTCAGTTACACCACCAACTTTGATGATGGCGACACCACCAGAAAGTTTGGCTAATCTTTCTTGAAGTTTTTCACGATCGTAATCTGAAGTAGTTTCAGCGATTTGAGCTTTGATTGAAGCGCAACGAGCTTTCACATCAGCAGATTTTCCAGCGCCATCTACAATTGTAGTGCCTTCTTTATCGATGATGATTTTTTTAGCTTGGCCAAGTTGCGGCAATTTAACATCTTCAAGTCTCATGCCCAAATCTTCTGAGATCAATTGACCACCAGAAAGAACTGAAATGTCTTCCATGATTGATTTACGACGATCGCCGAATCCTGGTGCTTTTACAGCTGCGATTTTCAAGCCACCGCGAAGTTTGTTAACCACCAAAGCGGCAAGCGCTTCGCCTTCAACATCTTCAGCAATAATCAAAAGTGGACGAGATGATTGAACCACAGATTCAAGCAATGGAACCATTGGCTGTAGGTTCGAGATTTTTTTCTCAAACAACAAGATGAATGGGTTTTCCATTTCAACAGTCATTTTTTCGCCGTTAGTTACGAAGTAAGGAGACAAATAACCGCGGTCGAAATTCATGCCTTCAACAACATTAACTTCGAAATCCAAACCTTTAGCTTCTTCAACTGTGATTGGAGAATCTGGGCCAACTTTTTGTACGGCTTCAGCAATTTTGGTGCCGATTTCTACATCGCCATTGGCAGAGATTGTCGCAACTTGGGCGATTTCTTCTTTACCGTTAACTTTTTTGCTCATTTTACCAAGTTCTTTAACTAGAGCTTCAACCGCTAAGTCGATGCCGCGTTTCAAGTCCATTGGGTTGATGCCAGCTGCAACTGATTTCACACCTTCGCGCACAATTGCTTGAGCAAGAACGGTTGAAGTTGTGGTGCCGTCGCCCGCGATGTCGTTGGTTTTAGAAGCAACTTCTTTAATCATTTGCGCGCCGAGATTTTGGAATCTGTCGGCAAGCTCGATTTCTTTTGCAACAGTAACACCGTCTTTAGTGATGCGCGGGGCACCGAAAGATTTTTCGATTACAACATTACGACCTTTTGGCCCAAGTGTAACTTTTACTGCGTTAGCGATTATATCAACGCCTTCAACGATTTTTGCACGTGCGTCAGATCCAAATAGGATTTCTTTTGCTGCCATTTTTTGCTCCGTTTGTTTGGTTTAAGAATTTAATTTTTTACTTTTTTCTTGTGACGAAATGGACACCGTCATTCGACGGGGTGACAAACTCACGCACAGTGTCACCCCGTCGAATGACGGGGTCCATCGTGAGCAGATTTCCTACTCGATTACTGCTAGAATGTCTGATTCTTTTAAGATGATTAGCTCTTTTCCATCAACCTTAACTTCTGTGCCGCCCCATTTTGCGAACAAAACACGGTCGCCTTTTTTAACGTCTAAAGCGACTCTTTTGCCGTGATCGTCACGAAGTCCTTCGCCAACAGAAACTACTTTGCCTTCGGCTGGTTTTTCTTTGGCGTTGTCTGGAATAATGATACCACCGGAAGTTTTGCTTTCGGCTTCAATGCGTTCAACAAGAACGCGATCATGTAAAGGTCTGACTTTCATGTTTAGTTTGATTTAAGAGTTGAGGAGAAAAAATTTAATCTGTGGTGCATCGAACAACTAACTTAGGAAAAATTTGACGCCTTACAAGTAGCTAACAAAAAAAATTATTAAGCCAACAATTCATCAAGCTTGCCTGCAGCTTCCAAAGCGTAAAGATCATCGCAACCACCAACGTGAAAATCGCCGATAAAAATTTGCGGCACCGTCATGCGGCCGCCGGATTTTTTCATCATTTCATTTTTGGTTTCTTCGTCAGTGATTTTGATTTCAGTAAAAGTGGCGCCCTTTCTTTGCAAAAGCGATTTGGCGCGCACGCAGTAAGGACAGATTTCTTTGCTGTAAACTAGGATTTGTTTCATTGGAATTTTTAAAATGTGTTTCCGGCGCCAGATGACTGAAACTGGTTTTTTTGAGATTGTGGCTGCGGTTCTACGTTATTGTAGTAAGTTGGCGGAACGTAATATTGGTCAGCATCATAATAAGGATATTGAGTGGCGGCAGGAATTGCGTAAGGGTTTGAATAAAATCTCGATCCTCCTTGCGGCGGATAAGGACTAGCCGGCGGATAGTAACCCTGCTGTTGCTGCGGATAATAATATGGTGCTGGTTGTGGCGCTTGTTGATATTGGGCGGGATATGGCTGCTGATAAGGCTGCTGCTGATATTTTGGCTGGCCGTAATAAAATTGATTTGAGTTTGGCACTGATCCAACAGGAGAAAGCGCCGCACCGCCATAATCATTATTTATACTATCCGCACAAGCTGTTGCCATGGCTAAAAAGCACATTGCGCAAAAATGTTTTGCTGCGGTTTTAAGTAAATTTTGGAACAACATTTTTAAAAAATTGATAACAAGAAACTGTGGTAACTCTCATCCAAGAGCGGCGCTTTATAGAAAGCATTTTCTCAGATTCAATAGCTCACTGACCTGCTTTGCTGAGTTTGTGGCTCAATATTATTGCGATAAATTGGCGGCACGTAAAATTGATCTCCATCGTAACGAGGAGCCTGAGCTGAAGGTGGAATAGCATATGGATTAGTATAATAACGCGAACCTCCAGCATCAGCCTGTGGAGATGATGGCGGCGCATAATAAGCTGCTGGTATTTGCTGATAAGGTTGTGGAGCATAAGATTGATGAGGAGGCATAGCATAAGGCTGCGGCTGATATGCTTGTGGCTGAATGTAAGGCGATGGTGGTGCGTAAGTGGGCTGACGATAATAATAATCTGGCGCTACTCTTGCGGTTGTAGCATTTGGATCTCTCATTTGTGGCGATGCGCCAACATCAAATCCGGTTTTGTCGTAGAGATAAGTATCGCCATCATCAACGGCGCAAGAAGCGTTTAAAAACAAACAAACAGCAACAAAGGTTGGGGCAAAAAGATTTCTAGAATTTGCTGCTCGGACCAGAGTTATTATTTTGCTCAACATTTTTATATTGGGTTGGCGGCACGTAATATTGATCGAAATCGTAATACGGGTAATAATTTTGTGGTGGGTTGTTGTAAGGGTTGCTGTAAGACCTTGAATTTGATCTTACGTAAGGCTGATAATTTTGCGGATAATGCTGATAAGAATCTAATCTAACCGCATTATCTCTTGGATAATTTCGATCTCTCGTGCAAGAAAAAATTAACAGTAACAAACCTATCAAAAAAATAAATTTCTGAGTTTGTGATTTTTCTTTAATCATTAAATTTAATTACCGCAGTATTTCAAAACTTGATTAAAAGAGTAGTAGTCGCGGGATTGAGAAATCAATCAATCAACCATTAAAAGAACCCACTTCACCAACTACGTCCTAAAATGACAATGTATGACACAAAATTTTGACCAAAAATTCATCGCTTACGCTCTAAAACTGGCAAAACAAAACCTCGGCATAACCTCTCCTAACCCAGTTGTAGCCTGTGTAATCGTGAAAGATAGTGAAATTATTGCAACAGGCGTCACTGCCAGAAACGGCCGACCTCACGCTGAAAAAATCGCCATTGAAAAAGTTGCTGACAAAAAAATTCTTCAAGGTGCAGAACTTTACGTAACCCTTGAGCCCTGCTCTCATTTTGGTCAAACCTCCCCTTGTGCTGACGAAATTATTAAATTTGGTTTTAAAAAAGTGGTGATCGCAACCTCCGACATTGACGAAAGAGTCAATGGCCGTGGCATTCAAAAACTACGCGACGCCGGAATTGACGTGACTTGCGGCATTCTAGAAAAAGAGGCGCGCGAAATTAATCGCGGCTTTTTTAAAGCTCGTCAAAGCGGCTTGCCTTTTATCACACTAAAACTTGCCACCAGTTTAGACGGCAAAATCGCCACTAAAACTTTCGACAGCAAGTGGATCACTTGCGAAAAATCGCGCCTTTTTTCACACCATTTACGCTCAATTAATGACGCGATTTTGGTGGGAGCAAATACGATTAAAAAAGACGATCCCAGCCTTGATTGTCGTATTGCGGGGCTTGAAGATTTTTCACCAAAAAGAGCGATTATTTCCGGCTCGCTTGATTTAGATTTAAGGTCTAAAATTTTTCAAAATTGCGACAAAAATCCCACCGTGATTTTAAGCAATAAAACTTGCGACAAGTTTAAAAATTTAATTCTCTGCGCTGAAAAAAACGGTAAAGTTGATCTGCTTGATGCAATGAAAAAACTGTGCCAAAGCGGCGTTAATTCTGTGCTAATTGAAGGCGGACAAAATATTGCGACGCAATTTTTAAGAGAAAATCTGGTCGATGAATTAGTGTGGATTCGCAGCTCAAAAATTATCGGCAATGACGGAATCGCCGGAATTGAAGAATTGGGTTTTATGAGAATTTCGGAAATTTTGGATGGGTTTGTCAGGGTCGAAGTGCGCGATTCTGACAGTGACTTAATTGAGATTTTTAGCAGAAAATAGAAAATTGGACCCTTGGTTTTGCTGGTCAAAAGCCAATTTTCCACAGCTGTGGAAAATTCAAATTTGAACTAAACCACCCGCTTCAAAACTTCTCGATAAACCTTAATTGTCTCATTACACATTTTCTCATTAGAAAAATTCTCTTCGATATTTTTTCTACCAGCCACGCCCATTTCATCAGCTTCTTCTTTTGGCATTTCCAAGGCCTTATCGATTAATTGAGCAAATTTCTCAACATCCCCAACTTCCACCAAAAATCCGGTTTTACCGTCAATAATAGTTTCCAGTGAACCACCAATTTTAGTGGCAATAATAATTCTGCTTGATGCTTGCGCCTCAATGGCGATGCGGCCGAAAGCCTCAGCGCGCACGCTTGGGCAAACCACCAAATGTGACACGGCGTAAGCGGTTGGCATGTCTTTGCAAATGCCGCAAAGTTGCACTTTTCCGACCAAGTTCTTTTCAACGATTTTATTTTCGATTCTTTTTCTGAATTTTTTGTGACCGTGATCCGAGCCAATCATGACGCAGAAAAAGTCATTTTTTACTTGCGACAAAGCTTCAATCAAAAACTCGTGACCCTTCCAAGCAGTGAATCGAGCCGGCATTAAGATAATTTTTTTATCGTCCGGCAAATGCCATTTTTTACTCAAATCGATGATGCGATTTTTTGAAACTTTCGCGTAATCAAAATATCCCAGCTCTGCCCCGCGTTGGATCGTCACGATTTTATCAGCAAGTGAAGTAAGGTGATTTTTTTGATAATTTTTAATCAGATAATCTTTGATAAATCCCGAAACGGCGATGATTTCATCAGCCTTCAACATCAAGGCGTTGTAGATTCTTTTAAGTGGAAAGATCTTCCAACCAAAAAGATTTAACGAATAAGTTCCGTGAACTGTTGCAACTAATTTTGTGTGAGTTTTTTTGCAGGCAAAATATGTGCTCCACATTGGCGCTCTTGATCTGACGTGAACAATATCAACGTGATATTCTGCAATAAGTTTAGCGATTTTTTTGTTGTTAGAATAGATTGTCAGCGGATTTTTGCTGTGAACCGGCAGTTCAATGTGAACAATCCCCGCCTCGCGCAATTGATAAACTAAAATACCACCTTTTGAAACTACGATTGGTTCAAAGTCAGATTTTTTTAGCGCCTTAGCAATATCAATTACACCGCGCTCTACTCCGCCGCTTTGCAAACCCGGCAGAATCTGCATCACTACAGGTTTTTTCTCTTGGGAAATTTCCATTTTAATTAACTATGATTGTTTCTTCGCGCTTAGGGCCAGTTGAGATAATTGAGGCCTTAATACCGCATAAATCTTCAATTCTTTTGATGTAGTTTAGGGCTTTTTGTGGCAAGTCGCTTAAGTTTTTTGAACCCACCGTGCTTTGCTGCCAGCCTTCCATTTCTTCGTAAATTGGCTCAATTTGATTCCACAAATGATTGGCTTGCGGCAAGTAGTCGTAAGTTTTACCAGCAATTTTGTAACCAACACAAATTTTGATTTTTTCCAATTTGTCGAGCACATCCAATTTGGTTAAAGCCACTTCTTTCACTGAAGAAAGTTGAATTGCTTGGCGCACCAAAACCGCGTCAAACCAACCACAACGTCTGTCGCGACCAGTAACGGTGCCGATTTCTTTTCCTTCAACGCGCAAGAAATTGCCAATTTCACATTCAAGTTCAGTTGGAAAAGGACCAGATCCAACGCGAGTTGTGTAAGCTTTTAAAATGCCAATTGTCTTGTGCAAATCAGCAACGCCCATGCAAGAACCAAGAGCAATTTGTCCGGCCATTGTATTGCTTGAAGTAACGAATGGAAAGGTTCCGTAAGTCACGTCAAGCAAAGCGCCTTGCGCGCCTTCAAACATTACGGCTTTAAATGCAGAAAGCTTTTTGGCAATTTCAAAAGCCGGTTTGGCGTGAGAAAGTAGGCGCTCACGAACTGGTGCCAATTCAGCAATAATTTGCTCGCTGGTGACAATTTCAGCACCCAAACTTTGGCGCAAAAGATTGTGGTAAAAGAGTAAATTTTCTAAACGTTCAGCTAAAACTTTTTCATCCATCAAATCGCAAATTCTAACAGCTCTGCGACCAGCTCTGTCTTCATAAGCTGGGCCAATGCCGCGTCCCGTGGTGCCGATTTTTTTCTCGCCTTTTTTGCCTTCCAAAAGTTGGTCAAGATCGCGATGCACCGACAAAATCAAACAAGCATTTTCGGCAATCGCCAAACTTTCTGTGGCAATTTTAATGCCCGCTTCTTCAATTTTTTGAATCTCAGCAAAAAGCGCGATTGGATCAACCACCACGCCGCTGCCAATTACTGAAAATTTACCGCGAATACTACCTGATGGCAGTAAACTTAGTTTGTAAGTTTTGTCCCCAACTTTAATGGTGTGGCCAGCGTTGTGACCACCTTGAAAACGCACTACGGCGTCAAATTTGTCTGCTAAAAAATCAACGATTTTACCTTTCCCTTCATCGCCCCATTGTAGGCCGATTATTGCTGTGTTGGTCATTTTATTTTTCTTCCTTCATTTGATTTTTTAAACCCAAGATCACCGAGTTTCTGCCACTTCTTTTTTCAATCGTAAAAAACTTGCTGCAATAAGGACAAGTCACTGAATCCTTGTTACCCATGTTTAGGTAAACCAACGGATGAGTTCCCGCGCCATCACACGAAACTTTTTTTGAATCAACATGCAGCGTTTCAAGCGGACTGTTTTTAGAATTAATTTGAGGATTCATTTTTAAAAATTGAGAGATTAGAAATTGCAGCATTAGCAGATCTGTAAGCCACGCCAAGTTATTTTCCGCAATCGAGTTTTTCAATCTAAGTTTTAAACAAAATGAAAAAGATTTTTACCATAGTTTTTGCAGTCTTTTTTTTGCATTTTGAAACCGCCTTTTCTGCCGGCAGCGATTGGCATGAAGATAAGAGCAAAGGCGCTAAAGCAAGGCTGATCGCCAGTTTTTATCAAGATGCTTCTGGCACAAAAAAATTAATCGCCGGCATTCATTTTAAACTTGGCGACGGCTGGAAGATTTACGGCAACGACGCCGGCGGCATCGGCATGCCACCAAGCCTTGATTTCTCTGCCTCAAAAAACTTTGCCAAAGAAAATATTGTTTGGCCAAAAGCCGAAGCTGGCGAAGAAAAAATTGGCGATGAAACAATCAAATTCGTCTTTTATAAAAATGAAGTTGTCCTGCCAATCGAAGTTGAATTACAAGATTTAGCGCAAGCCACTGAACTTACAGTTAAGCTAGATTACGGCCTGTGCAAAGATGTTTGCATTCCTGTAAGCGAAAATTTCACGTTAAAAGTTTCTGACGAAATTGACCAAGAATCTTTGGCAGAAATTCAGAAATTTTTAGAGAAAAAAATCACCGCAACAAAAGAAGTCACCACCCAAACCAAACCAGAATCAAAGCCCATGTTCACTTTGCTTTACGCCATTTTGCTAGCAATTTTCGGCGGGGCAATTTTAAACATCATGCCTTGCGTTTTGCCGGTTTTATCAATCAAGCTGATCTCGGTAATTAAACATTCAAACGCACCAATTGCACGAATTCGCTTCGCTTTTTTAGCAACAATTTGTGGCATTTTATCCTGTTTTTTTGCCTTTGCTATTCTTGCCACAATAATCAAATTCACCGGCAATTCTCTAGGCTGGGGACTGCAATTTCAAAATCCTTATTTCCTAATTTCTCTAATTGTTATTTTGGTGCTTTTTTTAGGAAATCTGCTAAAATACCAAAACTAGCAACTTTCTCGGAACATTCACACATCAAGGCGAAGTCTTTTAAATTTTTATTTTCCATGTAATTAACCTAATGTTTTTTCCAACTTGGTAAGTTGCTCTTTGATAAGATTAATATCATTTTGGA
>CAIUFU010000262.1 GCA_903898475.1 uncultured Alphaproteobacteria bacterium
CACTTCGTTCATTAAGAAAAACTAGATGGGCCTGCCAGCCGAAGCTCGTAAGAGCGAAGGCTGGGAGGAAGAGATTAGAACCCTTGATATGGAATGGACGCGTGAGGTCGGCGATACCCTTTTGAAAAATATCTTAAATCAGGATCGGGAAGATCTTTTGCTAAGAAACATTTCTAAACACCTCGCCCCACTCCTTAACATCAAACCCAACCAACTGCTTCTCCCCAAAATCAACAATCGGGCGCTTAATTATTGAGGGGTTTTCTTGCATCAATTTCAGCGCTGATTTGTTGTCGGTGATCTTGCTTTGTTCTTCCGCACTTAGCTTTCTCCAAGTTGTGCCTTTGCGATTTAGAAATTTTTCCCAGCCGTATTTTTCCAAAAATTCTGCCAGTTTTTTTGAATCAACACCGTCTTTTTTGTAATCGTGAAATTGATATTTTACGCCCTGCTCCGCAAGCCAAGCCATTGCTTTTTTAACCGTGTCGCAGTTTTTGATTCCGTAGAGTTTTATCATGATTTGAATGTTTGATTATTTGTTTCGAATTTTTTTATGGTGCCGTTTTAAAACTACAAAATCTCAAATCCCACATGACAAAAAAACTAGGCCTGCCGATCGAATATAAAAAACTGCCGCAGTATTTCGACGCACATAATATTGGTAACGATACCGAGGCGAAAAATGCGGTACTCGAAAAGTTGCTCAAAAAACACAAGGTGGCCTCGGTGCTTGATTTAACCTGTAGCACTGGCTCACAAGTATTTTTCTTAACCAAGCGCGGCTATCAAGTTGTGGGCTCGGATTTTAGCCCCGCCCTTTTAAAAATTGCGCGCGACACGGCCAAAAAAGAGAAGTTGAAATTACGGTTTATTGATGGAGATATGCGTAGCCTCAGGGTTGGCAGCTTTGATGCGGCAATTACAATGTTTAACGCGGTTGGACATTTGAGCAAATCTGGTTTTGCAAAAGCGATTAGAAATATTCACAAGAATTTGCAAGTTGGCGGCATTTATGTCTTCGACATTTTCAACTTAGATGCCCTAAACGACAAGGTTGTCAGAGACTTTTCAATGCACCTGCAACGAGTAGTTGGCGACACCCAAATTCACAATGTGCAATGCTCCACCATTGACCGAAAAAATGGACTTCTGACATCTTACGACAATTACACCCTGCAAAAAAATGCCGAGAGACCCATCAGAATTAATAATAAATTTTCGCTGCAAATCTATACGGCAAAAGAGCTGAGAGAAATTTTAGCGCAAAACGGATTTAAAACTTTAGATCAATTTGACATTGATGGTTCGAAATTTTTAGAAAAGAAAAGCACTAGCATTTTGACAGTGGCGCAGAAAATCTGATTTAACTCATATCAAATTAAAGCTTGAATATCTAGGCTCTGCCAAGATTTCTCTTATTAACCAATCAAATCATCTTATGAAAAAATTACTTCTGGCTACAGCAATTTTGCTGCTTGCTGCCTGCACTCACGAAAATCAGAAAATGAAATTCGACATCACAATTGATCGTGAAAAATCAGATTTCGACAATGTCGGCGCCGTTTCTATTGTGGCTTTTGACGAAAGATCACAAAAGGAAATTATCGGTAATAAAACTTTTGGTATTGAAAAAGTTACTATCTCAAGCAATGACAATTTAGCCGAATTATTACGTAACAAAATCAGCGAAAATTTAGCTCAAAAAGGCTTTAAAAAAGGTTTTGATAAAACTGTTGAGATCCATTTGGAAAGCGTGCAATACAAAGCGGTACGTAAGTTTTTCATCGGCACTTCTGAGGCTGACAGCGCGATTAAAATTATCGTAAAAAACAATAAAACTGGCGAGAAATTTACTAAGAACTTTGCTCTTTCTGTTAAGGGAAAACATTTCTTAGCGCCTCTTGAATCAACTGACCAAGAAACTATTAACACAATTCTGCGCGATACGGTTTTGGATATTTTAAACGATAAATCGTTCTTGAAAAGCTTGGCGAAGTAGGCTTATTAAGATTAGGTGCGTTTCACGCATTTCGTATGGACCCCGTCATTCGACGGGGTGACCCCGGATAAATCCCGAAAGCATTAAACAAAAAAAACTCCCCCGAAATTTCTTTCGGGGGAGTTTTTTTAGACTTAATCTTTTATTAAAGACTTATATCTAGCTCTTATTCTGCAGTAACGTTTGCAGCTTCTGGACCTTTTTTACCTTGGATCACTTCAAAACTTACGTCTTGACCTTCAACCAAAGTTCTGCGGCCGTTGCCTGAAGTGTTGATAGCGCTGTGATGTACGAATACATCTTTTCCGCCTTCTTGTTCAATAAATCCGAAACCTTTTTCGTCGTTGAACCACTTAACTTTACCTTTGATAGCTTCTGACATAGAACTTTATAACTCCTTAGTATTAAAAAAAATTGTTGGGGCTGCGCACCCTAAAAGCTAAAATTCATTAAACAAAAACTTTTTAAAAAAACTTTAGCTTCGGGCCAAAGAAGAGCGAAATTAGGAATTTCGCGCCCCCTTCTTTTATCTCACCAGAAACGATTAATTTCTTCTGTCACCAAAAAATTGAAGTAGCATCATGAAGAGATTAATGAAGTCCATATAAAGACTGAGAGCGCCCATAACTGCAGCTTTAGCAACCATTTCTTTGTTGCCTGCAAATTGGTAATAATTTTGTTTAATGCGTTGAGTATCGTAAGCGGTTAAACCGATAAAAAGGAAAACCCCAATTAGCGACAAGCCGAATTGAAGAGCTGAGCTTTGCAAGAAAAGATTAACCAAAGAAGCGATAATCAAGCCAAACAGACCCATAATTAGAAATGATCCGAAGGCAGTAAGATCTTTTTTAGTTGTATAACCATACAAGCTCATCGCACCAAAAACTGAAGCACTGATAAAGAAAACTCGAGCAACGCTACTATGAGTATAAATCACAAAAATTGAAGCCATTGAAAGACCCATCAATCCGGCAAAAATCCATAAATAAGATTTTGCCTTCTCAACCGAGATCGAATGAACCTTAGAGCCGAAATACCAAACAAAACCAAGAGGAGCCAACATTACAACCCATCTAAGAGGAGTTCCGAAAAGCACCTGCATTACTTCGGGAGAGCTCGCCGCTAAAAATGCAACTAACCCAGAAATACCAAGAGCTAACGACATGAAGTTATAAACTTTCACCATGTAGTCACGAAGTGCTACGTCGTAAGTTGCTGTTCTTGAAGCTGCTGAAGAAAAAGAATTTGTCCTGTTAATAAAATTGGACATTCGAACCTCGAATAAGTTGTTAAAGATTGGGGAAGAAACTTGATTTAAAATAATGAAAGCAAACCATACGAAGAGACATTTAGTTTTGCTAATAATTTTTTCAAGGCATGAAGAGTAAAAAAATCATCGCAATCATAGGTTTGATGGGAGTTGGCAAAACTACGATCGGCGCCAAATTGGCAGAAAAAACCAAACGCTATTTTCTCGATTGCGATTCTGAAATCGAAGATTTCGAAAATAAAAACATCAAAGAAATTTTTGCCGAACATGGCGAAAAATATTTTCGCGAAGTTGAAAAAAAAATCATCCGCGACATCGTTTTGCGTGACGAAGAAATCGTCTTATCCCTTGGTGGCGGCGCTTTTATGGACGAAGACACTCGCAAACTTTTAAAAGAAAAAGCGATTATTATTTGGCTACATGCCACAATTGAAACGGTGCTTCATCGCGTTGGAAATAAAAATACTCGCCCGCTTTTAAACCAAAAAAACAAGCGGGCAATTTTAGAAGATTTAGCCGCCAAGCGTTACCCAACCTACGCTGAGGCCGATTTAAAATTCGACACTACTGACATTAATCACGACACGTTAATCGTAAGAATTATCCGCGAAATCAAGTTACTCAAAAATGAAAAATAAAATCTCCGTTGCACTAAACGAAAGAAGTTACGAAATCGTAATTGCCCCAAATTCAATTGAATATTTAGCCGAATTTTTGGGTCAAAAAAACTACAGCAAAATTTTTGTCATTACCGATGAAAATGTTGCGGGTCTGCACCTGCCAAAACTTCGCGAGGTTTTAGAAAAAACTAAAATTAATACAGAAGTAATTACAACCAAAGCGGGTGAGCAAACCAAATCTTTCGCTTCTCTTGCAAAAATTTGCGAAGAAATTTTAGCCAAAGGCATTGATCGCAAATCGCTAATTGTCGCTTTCGGCGGCGGAGTGATTGGCGATTTGTCGGGCTTTATTGCCTCAATTTTGTTGCGCGGAATTGACTTTGTTCAAGTGCCAACAACCTTGCTTGCGGCTGTTGACAGTTCGGTTGGCGGCAAAACTGCAATTAATAGTGAGTCGGGAAAAAATCTAATTGGCAGTTTTTACCAACCGCAATTGGTGCTGTGCGATTTGAATTTTTTAAAAACTTTGCCCACTCGCGAATTAAAATCTGGTTACGCCGAAGTGGTAAAATATGGTTTTATTTTTGACGAAAATTTCTTCGAATTTTTAGAAAAAAATTACGCCAAAATTTTTGCTTTTGACGTTGAAATTCTGCAAAAAATTATTGCCCGCTCTTGCGAGATTAAGGCCGAAATTGTTGGCCGCGACGAGAAAGAAAATGGCGAACGCGCCTTGCTAAATTTTGGTCACACTTTTGGTCACATTTTTGAAACTGAAACTAAATATTCTTCCGAAATTTTACACGGCGAAGCAGTTGCGCTTGGCATGGCAATGGCAGCAAAAATGTCGCGAAATTTTTTGATGATTTCAGAAAATGACTGCGTGCGAATTCAATCGCACTTAGATAATTGCGGCTTTGTCACTGATTACAAAAAAATCAGAAGCTCTTGGAATGAGGAAAATTTAATCAGCCATCTCTACAAAGATAAAAAAAATGAAGGCGGAAATTTGACCTTTATTTTGCTGAAAAAAATTGGTGCAGCGGTGATAAAAAAATCAGTCGAATTAGACGAGTTTAAGAAGATTTTGTAAATTTTGACCCTTGATTTTGCTGGTTAAAAGCCAATTTTCCACAGCTGTGGAAAATTCAGTTTTGCGCCTTCTTGAAACTCAAAAAGTCAAAATTAAATGAGAAAAACTTCGGCGCAAAAAATCGCCGAAATTTATTAACTAATCTCATTTATTTTATGACTGAAATTAATAAAAATCAGAAACTCTCCAGCGTTAAAAACGCTTTTAAAAACTTCTCCCCTTCAAAAACTTTTATTGCTACAACCTGCGTTTTACTTGGCGTTGGCGCAACTTTGCTGGCACAAAATATTTCCAAAGCACGTCAAACTCGCGATCCGTTTTTTAATATTTTTGAAGAAATGGCCGCAATGGAGCAAAACATGAATCAAGTTTTTGCTAATCACCAAAAGCACATGCGCGAAATTTTTGCTGAAGCCGAAAAAAGCGGAAAAGCCAGTAAATCTCAGGTTTCAACCAGTGAGGACAATAACAATTATTATTACGAATTGAGCTTTTCGGGATTTAAAAAAGAAGATATTTCGGTACAGGTTAAGGATCATGTTTTAACTTTGTCTGCAGCTAAGAATCAAGACTCGGAAGGCTCTTCGAGTTTTCATTATTCTTTTTTAGCGCCGAAATCTGATGCGAAGAAAGAGCCGGAGATTGTTAGAGCGAACGATAAGATTGTGGTTAGGTTGGAGAAGAAATCTTAAAAAATTTACTTTGTGAATAACCACCCCCAACCCCTCCTTGAAAAGGAGGGGAGTACTCAAAACCGAATGCGGACTAAAGCCCCTCCTTTTCAAGGAGGGGTTGGGGGTGGTTATTCAAGAATTCGATTAAAGATTTTTCCCCAAATTATCACACCAATCCCACCCAAAAACTTTCCTAAAAAATTCTGTAGAATTCTTACAGGAGCAACCCTAGTTTCCGCCCTCTCATTTTTTTTGCCTGCGTGATGGAATGGTAGACATAACGGACTTAAAATCCGTGGAGCTTTATCGCTCTTGCCGGTTCAAGTCCGGCCGCAGGTACCACGATCGCTCGCATCCCTTCCAATTCTAAAAATTTTTTGATGAACTTGGTTAAGAAAATAACACAGATTATTTCTTTGGTTTTCTTGATCGCCTTCTCTTCTTCTTGCAAACAACAATGCTTTACCACCGATGAATTTAATGTAAGTAACGTTGTTGTTGATTCCTATCCAACCGTTGATGGCATTGATGGCGCAACTTATGATGCAACTACCGGCGGACAAACCGCGCGCTGGCACGATACCACTTTTAAATCAAATGGTGACGCTTTCTTAATTAAGATTTCCGGAGCTTGGACACCTTGGGGAGGTGGCATCTATCACGACATGAATGATACTGAGCTTAATGCCTTAAGTGTCTGCAAAACTTGTGCTAAAAGAGATCCTTCAACCAAAAACTGCATTTGCTACGCCGGCACCAATAGCACCGCTGAACTTTATCAAACTTGCAATCCAACTGCCATGCAGCTTGATAGTGATGGCAACTCTACCGGAGTTATGCAGCAAGATAATCCAGGACTTTGCTCTTGTACAAAAAATCCAATTTACGGAACAGCTTCTGATTACGGCGTTTATCACTTTCCGCTAAACTATTACGATAAAAGTGAGACGATGCTAATCGCCGACAAACAATCTACCTGCAAATTTATTGCCGGCATGGGTGCTTATATCGGCTTATTTGGCCGCTCTGGCGTGACCGACCCGTCGCGACTTTATCACCTATTTGTTGAAGATTACGACGCTTTTGGCAACGCCACTAAGGTATGCGACATAACTTTAAATTCGAACGGTGAATGTAAAGACAGCTCCGGCAAAGATCGCACCGCCTATGTTTTCAAAAGCTCTAATGATAAAATCTTCATGAAAGATGATGGCGACGGCAATACCGGCGTTAATACCAACACCGCCAACGATATTTACCACGGCCCTAACGAAGTGGTAAAAGTCAAAATTTTTGACCTCTATTATAACGACAATTACGGCAAATATAATATCGACATCCTCAAAGGCGTTGGCGACAATAGCGATCTCAGCACCGTCGGACTATTAGAATTCATGGTCCGCCTAGTTGAAAATGCTTTACTTGGTGACCTAGAGCCTGTCACCGCCTTATCGCAAGACGCCTCTGGCAATACCATCACCACTACAACCTATGAAAGGGTTGGCGGCATTATTGAATTCATGTTTCGTGCAATCGTTCAAGATTCTGGCTTCAGAATTATTCTTCAGATTACCTTATCACTCTATGTAGCGTTCTACGGTCTCTCTGTTTTGCTTGGCATTGTTGAGGTCAGCAGAAAAGAATTGATGAACCGCTTATTAAAAATCAGCTTAATCATGTTCTTCACCGGCGCCAATAGCTGGTATTTCTACAATGAATTCATCGTCGGATTTTTCTACGACAGTATGAATTACATCGTCTCGATGATGATGAGCCTTTCCGATAACGCACTGTCTCAAGGAATGGATACTTCTGCAATAATGGTTGCTCAAATGGATCGAGCCACTGATATAAGCAGCTCAACGCGCTTCTCCTACATTGATTCAACAATCGAAATGATGTTGTCACCGGCATTCGCCGGAAAAGTATTTAGCTTAGTTTTAGCCGATCTATTTGGCATATTTTACGTCGTCGGCATCTACGCTCTCGTGGGCTACTTCATCTACGTCATGCTGATTGCAGCCTCGATGTATTTGATGAATATGATGAAAATTATTTTCGTTTTATGTTTGGGCCCCATCTTCATCTCCTTCACCTTATTCAATCAAACCAACACCATGTTTAAAAACTGGTTGGCCTTTTTAGGCGCCAGAGCTCTAGAAATTATCCTGATTTTCGCCATTCTCTATAACTTCGTCATGCTAATTGATGCAAGCTTCAGAGATCTTTTATCTTACACCGCCTGCGTAGAACCATTTAGCTTTGGCCTGTTCTCAATCAATATCTTAAAAGCCTCGGGCATTGGCGACAGAACTGTTGTTACTTGGATGACCAGCATGACCAAAATTGCCGCCTTAATTTTCATCACCCAACTAGTTTTAAATAAAGTTGCCGAAGTTGCCGGACACCTAATCACCATTGGCGGCGTTGCCAACAAGGGAGGAGATGGCACCGGACACGGCCAATCAGGCATGACCTTGGCGGGTGCTGGTGGCGCTGATGCCAGCAAATTATTTAACAAAGATGATAAAGATTATGCGGCCAACAAACTCGGCGGCGGCATCATGGGCAGCGTCATGTCTGCCGGAGTCTCTGCTGTTGGCACAGCTATGAATCTTGGCGCAACTGCTGCGATGTATGGTGGAAAAGGTCTAGCTGCAGCAAGCAGAGCTTTGGGAATCGACGAAAAACTTTCAAAACTTGGCGATTACAATGTGCCAATGAAAGCAATGCGCTCAATGGGCCGCAACTCCATAATTGATCCTATCATTAAGCAGGCGCAAAAAGACTCCTTTGATGCAAAAAACAAAGATGGCTCAGCTTTAACAGCACCGCAACGCGATGCCTTCGTCAGAAATCAAACCTTCGCCAAACTAAACGCCATGGCGCAACAAAAAGATCCAAATGGTGCAAAAGACGCGGTTAACAAACCTTTAATGTCAGCCGCTTTAGGACTTAGCCATGATCACATTGCCGCCAGACTTGATCAAAAACAAATCCACGAACCAGCCAAAGCTCTCATCAAAGCCAAAGAAAAAGAACTCAAAGCCGAAGGTCTGTACGGCTCCGAATTGAAGGGCAAATTGAAAGAAGCTGTAAAAGATTGGGCCGGTAAAAACCTCAGCTCAGGCGCTGACGAGCTAAAAGCCAGCCTCGATAAAAAAGGCAAAGATGGCTTAACTTCTTCTGAAAAAGACCTCAAAAACGCCTTAAAATCAGCGAGTCTCGCCGACCCTGCACAAGTTGGTCGTCTTGTTGCCAATAAGCCAGAAGAGCAGAAGAAATTTATGCAATATCTGCAAGATCAAGAAGCCAAGCGTCACATGAAAAATGCCGAGGCCGATAAAAATAAATTCAAAAGTGCCGGCGGTTTCGCAAACTGGGCCAGCAACATTGCAAGCCGAGGCCTAGATGGCGCTGCTCGCGTTGCTGGTTTTGAATCAGCCGCAAGAAACCCTCTCACCGCTCAAGAAACCTTCATGCGCAATTTGCAAAATGCTGAAAGAAGCGATGGCTCTTGGACTAATGCCGGCAAAAATGCTTTCAATAAATCCAATACTCTTTCAAAAATGTTTGGCTCGGGCTCGATGAATCGCAGCACCACCGAAGCACAACAAGCAAACTTGAGAGAATTCTTGGCGCAAGACCACCAGAAACCAAAAGAAGTTGCACCTCTCAAGCCACACGCCCCACTCAAAGACAAAAAAGCTCACGCTCTTGCAACCAATAAAGCCAATAGCAAAGACGATAATCGCAGAACTTTCTTCCAAGGCAGATTGCAAGAACTTGCCACCAAAGACCTGCTCAAAAAAGTTGGAGACATCAATAAACTAGAAAGAAAAGGGAAATTCTCTGAAGCCAACGCCGCTAAAAAAGAGATGCTAACAGCAGCGCAAGAAGCCTTAAGAATGGATCCAAACAACAAAAAAGCCTTCCAACAAGATGGCCGATCTCTCTTTGAAAAAGCTGCAAGATTAAGCTACCTGCAAAAACAATTTGGCATTAAAGACGAAGACCCAATGAAAACGCTTTCAAAAGCGCTTAATGACGGCATCAAAAAAGAGTCAGGTGATATATTAAAAGAAGCGCAAGAGAAACGCCCAGACGCCGTTAAAAAGAAAGTCGAAGATCTGAAATTGCTAAAATCCGGACTCTTCACCGACGCCAATAACGAAAAAGCCTTCGAAAAAATGGCGGCAATTCTAAACCCTGCCATAGATTCAATGATTAAGAAGGGAGCCGATGGCCTAGAAGACAAAATCAGCCGCGATAATCAAAAAGATTCTGCAAACCCACTTACTTCAATAAAAGAAGAACTAAAAGACCCAATCCTCGGCGGCCCAACCCCTGAAGATAAAAAAGCTTTGGCCGAAGAAAATGCTGAGCTCAACCAAGATAAGAAAGATGGCAAAGCTGAGTTGGATAAGCTTGATAAGGGATTGGAAGAGCTTGGTGATAAGTTCCTGAAAGAAGATAAGATGAAAGAGGAAGCTGCCGCTCAAGAGAAAGAGCGCGCTGATAAAGAGAGGGCTGATAAAGATGAAGCTGATAAAGAAAGAGCAGCTCAAGAGAAAGCTGAAAAAGATAGAATCGAACAAGAGGCCAGAGATAAAGTAGAAGAAAAGCTGTTCCAAGAAAACTGCACAAAAGCCATAGATGTGATGCTTGGCTTCCAGATGGAAATTTTAAGTATAGAGAAACAACTTAAAGATCCTGCACTCACCGCAGAAGAAAGAGAGAAACTTGAATTTGCTCTTAAAGTCGACAAAGAAGACATGGCGAAGAAAATAGAAGAAAATCTTCAGCTTCGTTACTTACATGAAGAAGAGAGACGAGCGAAAGAAATCGATAAACTTGGTAAAGAAGTAGAGAATTTAGATAAAAAATCTCCTACTGCCTTAGAAGACGCCAAATCTCTTTCTGAAAAAATCCAAACATTAAACGCAGAAATAGCCGGATCTCCAGTTAGTCAAATTGTAAAAGATTTGAGGGAAGATCTCCCAACAAAAGCAGCTGACACCACTCCCGAAAGAATTGCCTCTACTGGAAAAGGAGTTCTTCTAGATGGAGGAAAAGTTGAGTTTGGCGCATCAATAACTGATGTCTTGCCAAAAGTTGATAAATTAATAACCGGCCTTGAAGCATCGAACCCATTCTTGGGAGTTCCAGATGCACCTGCAAAAGAAGGGCTTGATCCAGCTAAAGCAAAAGAGCTTAGCATGAAGAAAAACCAAGTCTGCGGTCAGCTGAAATTGAATAAAATGGATCTGAAAGTAGCACAATTCAAACTCAATGCTCTGGATCCGAATTCGCCAGAATATAAATCTGAAAAAGCAAAACTCGAAGCCGAAATCAGCAAGCTAGAAAGCGACGTAAACCACTTAGAAAGAGAAGAAAATGATATTGAATCTGCTCTAAAACCTAGTTAAAGAGCTGGTTATCACCACAAAACTAACCCATTAAAAACCACAATTGGCGGCGGATCCACTATCCACTGCTCAACAAAATTCTCACCACAATGAAGAGTCTAAAAACCCCTCTACATTATCAAAAAATGTCTGCAAGCGACCTCAATGCAGAACTGATAAAAAGCATAACTAACCAAGCATCCACATCAACAATACAACTAATCCTCGATTGTGGCGCTAATGTTCATCACAAAGATTTAGAAGGCGCGACAGCTTTACATTGGGCAGCGCAGAAAGGATCTTCAGAAACCTGCCAACTTCTTTTGCAACGTGGCGCAAGAGTTAGTGAAACATCTAAAAAAGGCGCTACACCATTAATATTAGCAGCAGCAACTGGATCTTTAGAAGTCTGCGCATTGCTTATATCACATAGAGCTGAAATTAATATTTCTACCCATGATCGCAGAACACCTTTATCCGCAGCAGCTGAACTTGGACATGCAAATTTATGCAACTTGCTGCTCGGAGGTGGTGCAAACATTGAAGATAAAGATAGAGAGAATGCCACCGCTTTGCATTGGGCAGTACAGAAGGGACATCTAAAAACCTGTGAACTTCTTTTAAAGCGTGGCGCAAGAGTTAACGAGAAAACTAAACAAGGTTCCACACCATTACTATTAGCAGCAGCGACAGGATCTTTGGAAATATGCCAACTACTTTTATCTCACAGAGCCGAGGTTGATATCTGCAGCAACGAGGGCAGAACAGCATTATCCGGAGCAGCTGAATTGGGGCATAATGATATTTGTGACTTACTCTTAAGAAATGGCGCAAATATCGATTACCCAGATAAGAACAATGTTACAGCTTTACATTGGACGGCACAGAAAGGACATCTAAAAACCTGCGAACTACTTTTAAAGCGTGGTGCAACAGTTGATAAAAAAACCGAAAGAGGCGCAACCCCTCTACTAGTAGCCACCTATGAGGGATTTTTAGAAATCTGCAAACTGCTATTATCTCATGGGGCTGCAATTGATGCCTGCAACTGTCAAGGTCACACACCTTTATCCGTAGCAGCTACACAAGGACATACCGACATTTGTGATTTACTCTTAAAAAGAGGAGCAAACATACATTATAGAACCCCTGCAGGCATTACGCCTTTGCACTTTACCACATTATACGGATCCAAAAAAACCTGTGAATTTTTGTTGGAACGCGGCGCTAGAATTAATGAAAAAAGCAATGCCGGAGATACCGCTCTACTCATGGCCTCGAAACTGGGACATGCAGAATTGTGCGAAACACTTATCGCGGCCGGAGCGGATCTTAATGCAGATAATCCGCCAGCGCTTGAACAAACCCAGACCTATCTTGCGCAACTAAAGTCAGATTTTCAGATTATTCCCAATGAAGAAATATTATCCAAAAGACGAGCAGCTAGAAAAATAGAAGAACTACAAACTGTCATTAATCTCTTAGGGTCAAAACAGCTAGAATATGAGTTAAGACAAAGACAGGCAGCGGAGGAATACTACCAAAGAGAAGAGCAAAGAAAAAGACAAGAATCTGATGCATTACATTCAAAAATTCGCGCTCTTGATCGAGAACTTATTTCTCTTAACAGAGAAGCTGATGACTTGCATTCAGAAGCTCAAAATCTTGGACGTAATTCTGTTAGCCGAGAAATTGATTCTCTAAATCAACAAATGAGTGCCGCTATTACTTCTGGCGAAAAAATTGCCCGAGAATATCGATATTACCAAGAAAATCCGCGAGAAACAGATGAGATAGATAGAGATGTAAGAGCCAATGATAGAGAGATAGAGCAGATTCGTAGAGAGTTGAGACAAAATACAAGTTGGCAGCAAGATGTTGATGGCAAGATTGAGGCTATATCTTCTCTGAGAGCACAGAAGATTGATCAGATTAGAGAGGTGGAGAAATTAAAGGAAATCGCAGAAGCGGCGTTAATAAGACTAGCTGAGGAAGAGAGAATTGCACAAGAACGTAGAGATGCGGAAAAAGAACAAGATAGAAGAAGGCGAGATGAAGATTCTGAGAGAAAGAAAGATAGAGAAAAAGAGATTCAACAACATTTGCAGCGAGTCTCACCTGCCATAAGAAATAGGGATGCGGCGACCATAATAAAAGCTATTAATATCGGCGCAATAAATGGAGAAAATGCTTCACTTTTTTTAGGTATGGCTGTGAGCCATGGCTATAAAGAAATCTGTGAATTGCTGGTTAGCTGTGGTGCAAAAATTAATGGAAAGGATGAAAATGGAAATACGCCTTTGCACATCGCTGCAAAAGAGGGTCGTAAGGAAATTTGCGAATGGTTAATTGGTCTTGGTGCAAAAATTAATGCTATAAATAATGACGGACAAACGGCTTTTAATGAAGCTACAAAAGCAGGTCGTGCACAGATCTGTAGATTCTTTATAGATCAAGAATTGAGAATAGAAAATGAAGCAAGAAGAAACAGACCAGCTAAAATTACAGAGATTCTCGAAAGAGTAAGAAACGATGGCGTTAGCATATTTTATCTTGAAGACGAAAATGCGGGAAATGATGTGGCTAAAGATTTGGCTGAGGCTTTGCAAAGAAACAATAGAACACACCTTGTGTTGCTTAGCAACAACATCATCTCAGACTCTGGAGCCAAAGCTTTAGCGGAAGTTCTAAAAACTAATCCAGTCATCAAAAAAATTAACCTGTGTAACAATCAAATAGGATCGGACGGAATCAAAGCTTTCGCAGAAGCATTAGAGACAAACCGCACTTTGCTCGAATTAGATCTTGGTAATAATCCAATTCCCGCCGGAGATAAGAATTTAGCTAGAATCAAAACCACTTTGGAAAGAAATAAACAACTTGCAGGACCTCATTACGCCGAAGAGGAAAGACTCAGGCTAAAATTAAAAGAAAACCTATCTCAATTTTTTGAAAGCTCTAAATTCCTATCTAACCCCAACTACCTGGAAGAGTCTAACGCAAAGCTCTCAGCAGAAGTTTTAGAGTTTAGTAAAGATGTCTCTCAAATTAAAGCTGGAGGTAATAAGTTATCTAGAGTCACAACCACTTTAGAAAGAAATCAGCAACTTGCCGAAGCTAAAGCTGAAGAAGTTCACCAAGAAAAAATAAGACAAGAAGAACTAAGGAAATCTCAGAAGCTTGAAGAAGCTAAAAGAGATGAAAAATTATCTAGAGTCAGAACTTCTTTGGAAAGAAATCAGCAACTTGCAAAATTTTATGAGATTATTGAAAGGGTTAAAAGCAAAGATCCCAAATTAACCTCTATCTCTTTACCCAAGATAGAAATTGGAGACCTTGAAGTTGCCACCTTAGCAGAAGCTTTAAGAGGTAATGAATTCGTATCTCAACTTTCTCTTTACAGCAATAACATTGGAAACTCTGGGGCACAGGCTTTAGCAGAAGTTTTAAAAATTAATAAGAGCCTAAAAGACATCTGTATATTCTCTAATAAAATAGGAGAAGCCGGAGCAAGAGCTTTTGTAGAAACTTTAGAGACAAATCACACTTTGCTCGAATTAGATCTACGCTATAATCAAATTCCCGACGGAGATGAGAATTTAGCCAGAATCAAAACCGCCTTAGAAAGAAATAGACGACCTCAATTTTATGAAATTCTTGAAAGAGTTAAAAACAACGATCCAACATTAACCTCTATTTATTTACCAGAAATGGGAATTGGAGACCCTGAAGTTACAAGCTTAGCAAAAGCTTTGAAAGATAATGAATTCGTATCTCAACTTTCTCTTCGCAGCAATAACATTGAATACTCTGGTGCACAGGCTTTAGCAGAAGTTTTAAAAATTAATAAGAGCCTAAAAAAGGTCGATCTTTGGTCCAATAAAATAGGAGAAGCCGGAGCAAGAGCTTTTGTAGAAACTTTAGAGACAAATCACACTTTGCTCGAATTAGATCTTAGATGGAACGAAATTCCAGCCGAAGATGAAAATTTAGCCAGAATCCAAACCATCTTAGAAAGAAATAAACCACTTGCAGAAGCTAGAGCCGAGGAAGATCGCCGAGAAAAGATAAGACAAGAAGAACTAAGAAGAACTCAAAAGCTTGAAGAATCAAAGATTTTAGAAAGGCAAAAAGAAGAATTAAAACAAAAAGAAATCACGCAAAGAAAACTTGAGGAAGAAGCCAGAATTAAAATCGAGCAAGAGAGATTACAAAGCCAAAAAAAATTGGATGATCTGAGAATCAAAGAAGAACAGTTAAGAACACAAAGAAGATTGGAAGAACAAACTAAGCTTGCTCAAGAGCCTGTAAGACTGCGACAACAAGGAAATAAACTTGTTGTCGATTCATCCGCTTTAACAACCGATCGTCCGAAAGTAGAAAGAATCATCCCTCGCCCTTCAACTGCGCACGCCAAATCTGGCATTACAACTCCTGCTATTCCTCACAAAGAAGCTGAGGCGAAAATCTTTGCCGCGGCAAAAGCCGGCGATATTCAATTACTGCAAGAATCTCTCGCGTCTGCTGATGCAGTTAATATGAGAAATGAGGACGGCAAATCTCCTCTTCACATCGCAGTCAAACATAACAAGAAAGATGCTTGTGTTTTTTTACTTAGTCATAGCGCAGAAATTAGTGCCAAAGATACTGCCGGTAACACCGCACTGCATCTTGCCGGACATTACGGATATAAAAAAATTTGTAAGTTATTAATTGATCGTGAAGCCCACATTAATGAGAGAAATAGTAAGCTTGAAACTCCTCTGCATATGGCTGCGAGAAACGCTAATAAAGAAATTTGCGAATTATTTCTTGCTCATGGCGCTGATATTTTTGCCCGAGATAAAAAAGACAGAATTGCTATTGAAGTGATTGGAAATGCTGGGGGACTTACTGAAATTGCTAAGCAAGAAACTAGAGCTTTTTTAAGCAGTAAAATGGAAGAGATCAGGATGTTAAAACCTGCAGCTACCAATGATATTCCAAACACAACTGTAGCTCCTGTCAGAATTACAGAAGCTACCCGCCCAAGATTTTCTGCAACTTTGCGCTCTAAAGTTTTGGATCAACGTGGCAATGGATAGTCGAAATAATCTCAATTAAATCTTAGTTAAAAAAACACACCACAACACCGATCTTCTAACCCATGAAAAAACCAATCACCCTACTATTTTTGGTGCTTGCTCCACTTAGCGCCTATGCTGCGTCCGAGCAAGACCAACTCTTTCAATTACAAAAGCAATTTGAGCAAGATCAGGCGCGGCAGAAAGAGTTGGAAGATATTTGGCAAGAGCAGAAAAAAATTGAAGCAGAAGAGCTAGAATCGCAGAAAAAAGAGGACGAAGAAACTGCGCAAAATATTAATTCAGGGCGTTGTTTTTTGGTGAAGCAAATCAGTTTTTCAGCCAACAAAATCATTTCGAAATTTCGTGAAAAAACTTTGACCAAAAATTATTTGGAAAAATGTTTGACGCTTGGGAAAATTTCCGAACTTAACCAAAATATTTCCAATTATTTAGTTGAAAGCGGATACGCCACATCTAGCTCAGCAGTGTCGGCGCAAAATCTTGAAAGTGGGGTTTTAAAAATCGAAATTACTGAATCTACGCTCGAAAAAATCGTTTTTAATGAAGAAAGATTTTCTGACAAAACGCAAAAATTTACTGCTTTTGGCCTCACAAAAGAAAATGAAATTCTTAATCTAGAAAAAATTGAACAGGGTTTAGACCAGATAAATCGCCTCTCCTCGAACAATGCTGTAATAAAAATTATTCCCAGCGAGCAAAAAAATTCTTCAATAATTTCACTTGAAAATCACCCGCATAATTCTTCAAACGTCAATTTGGTTTTCGACAATTACGGCAGCAGCCTAACGGGCTCAAGGCGCGAGACTGTCAGTTTTTCGCAGGATAATCTTTTTCACCTCAACGACAATTTAAGCCTCAGCCGCACCGCCAATGATCTTGATGCCAATCGCAAAGACGCTGGCAGCAATTCATTTTCTTCCAGTTTTTGCGTGCCCTTTACTTGGTACAACCTGACTTTGAGCTACTCCAAAAGCTCTTATTTTCTGCATGTTGGCGACATTACGCCCTCCAAAAGTCACGGCGAAACTTCTACAAAATCAATCGCGCTGGACGCCACTTAAGTCAGCGCTACAATCAAAGTTTTACCAATGATGCCAAAGATCAAGCCTCTAGCCGCAAGGCATCAGTCGCCTCTTTTGGAATTTCTGCAACTTTTTTCTTCAATAATTCTTCGCTGTTTTTGAAGCCCAGTTTGGTCAAATCTTTAAATATTTTTGACGCTAAAAAAGACTCCGCCTCGCTCGATCGCAGCGCCGCCCACGCTGAATTTCGCCTGTTAAAATTTTACGGCAATTACTCACACCGCTTTGCCCTAGCCCAAACTCCAATCAATTACGGCCTAACTTTCGACAGCCAATTTTCTAACAAAACTCTTTACGGCAATGACCGCTTTTCTGTTGGCGGCGTTTACTCGGTGCGCGGTTTTAGTGATGGCTCGGTGTCTTTTGATTCGGGCTACAGCATTAAAAACGAGATCAACATCAATTTGGGCCGCGCCATTTTGCCTTATTTAAACCAAGAAAAAATCTCGCCATTTTTGGGTCAGTTAAATCGCTTTTACGCGGCACCTTTTTACGATTACGGCTTTAGCAGTGCCAATGAGCAAAAGGCGACAGTATTTGCCACCAGCGACGGCCTGGCAATTTCACGCGGCCAAAAACAACGTGGTCGACTTTCTGGCGCGGGATTAAAACTTGGTTTCAATCACCAATATTTCAATGCGACTTTGACCTTTGCTAACAGCCTCTCTAAGTCGCAACATCTGCTGCAAAATCATGGCGAAAATAGCGCGATTTATTTTAACGTGGCGTCGAATTTTGGGTTTTGATTTTCACCCACCCTTAATGTCACCCTGAGCCTGTCGAAGGGTGATTCTGGGCACGAGCTTGAATCACCCTTCGATAGGCTCAGGGTGACATCGATGGTTGGTGAAGGGATAATTCACCAAACTCCCAAATAAAAAGTTGAATTTAACCACTCCCTTCCTAAGTTCTCGCCACCTCAAACCTCCCAACAAAATCTCTAAAAAAATATGCAATTTGAAGTCGCAAAGCAGTTATTGCTGAAGGCCATTTCCAACGTTAATGGCGCAGTTGAAAAGAAAAAAACCATTCCAGTTTTACAAAATATCAAAATCGAAGTTCGTGACGACAAGGTAGTTTTACTTGCCACCGACATGGATATTTTAGTGACCTCAACTTTTGAGTCTGACATGAAAAAGTCAGGCACCACAACGGTTCCGGCTCAAATGTTTTTTGACATTGTGCGCAAAATTCCCGATGGCTCAAACATCATGATTTCGCAAGAAAGCCCGTCAATTTTGCAGATCAAATCTGGCAAATCAAAATACAGCCTGCCTTGTATTGACGCTTCAGAATTTCCAAATTTATCCGAAGGTGAATTGGGCGAAGAAATGGAAATCGATGCCGAAAAATTGGCCAAAATGATCGATAAAACCCGCTTCGCAATTTCTAACGACGAAACTCGCTATTACCTAAACGGCTTGTTCTTACAGGGTTTGCAAAAAGATTCTGGTTTTGAACTACGCACCGTTGCAACTGACGGCCACAGATTGGGTTTGTCATTCTTGGTTGCAGAAAATTTGAAAAATCCTTTCGGCGTAATTTTGCCAAAGAAATCAGTTGCTGAAATCCGCCGCATCATTGACGGCAGCAAGATGGTTAAGATTTCGGTTTCTCGCGTTAAAATCAAAATCACAACCGACACTACCACGATTGTTTCGAAATTAATCGATGGTGAATTTCCTGATTACGACAAAGTTTTGCCAAAAAATAACACACAAATTGCTGTGATTAATCGCCGCAATTTCTTCGACTGCGTTGACCGCGTTTCAACAGTTGCCACCGACAAACACAGATCAATCAAAGTGGTGGTAGAAAAAGGTAAAATGAATCTGCAAGTTAACACCAATGACGGTTCTTTTGCTTACGAAGAATTGGACGTTAATTATTCTGGCGATCGCATCGAAACCGGTTTTAACTCGCGTTACCTTTTAGATATTATCGGCCAAATCGACAAAGAAGAATTGCTCATGCGCTTTAAAGATGGCGGCTCTCCGGCCTTGATTGAAGCGAAAGATATGAATTCGGTTTTTGTGATAATGCCGGTTAGGATCTAACTCTGCA
>CAIUFU010000263.1 GCA_903898475.1 uncultured Alphaproteobacteria bacterium
ATTTAGTTTTAAGTATTTAGCGCCGCAACCCCTGGCAAATCTTTTCCCTCCAACCACTCCATGAAAGCGCCGCCGGCAGTTGAGATGTAGGTGAATTCATCAGTTAACCCAGCAGAATTTAGCGCAGAAACCGAATCGCCGCCGCCCGATACTGAAATCAATTTTCCAGCGTGAGTAAGAGCCGCCGCAGCGCGTGCGAAGCTTTCAGTTCCAATGTTAAAAGGTCTAATTTCAAAAGCGCCAAGCGGGCCATTCCACACTAAAGTTTTGTGATTTTGTAATTCTTCAGTGAGCTTGGCGATGCTAAGCGCGCCGATATCGACAATGATGTCGTCATCTTGAACTGAATCTGCGGAAACTATTTTGCAGGGAGAATTTGCTGCAAATTTTTTCGTCACAACCACGTCTAATGGCAAAAAGATCTTACATCCATGTTCTTTAGCAGTTTCGATAATTTTTAATGCCGTGTCTTGTAATTCTTTTTCGCAAAGTGATTTGCCGATATTTTTTCCTAAAGCGTAAAGAAAAGTATTAGCCATGCCGCCGCCAACCACAATGGTTTGGGCTTTGCTGGCTAGTGAATTTAATAAATCAATTTTTGATGAAACTTTAGCGCCACCAACAACTGCCATCATTGGTTTTTGGGCATTTTCTAAATGGTTGGTTAGGCCGTCTAATTCGGCTTCCATTAAAAATCCGGCAGCAGATTTTAAGATTGCCGGAATGCCCGTAATTGAAGCGTGGGCGCGGTGCGAGCAAGAGAAAGCGTCGTTAACGTAAAGGTTTCCTAAAGAGGCGAGTTCGCGCGAAAATTCTGGATCGTTTTTGGTTTCTTGTTTGTAGAAACGTAAGTTTTCCAACATAATTACTTCGCCGTAATTAGTTGCTTCCACTGCTGATTTTACTTTTTCACCAATGCAATCATCCACAAAGCTAACTTTCACTGAGCCAAGCAATTCTTGAACGCGCGCCACTAATTGTTTGATTGACATTGAAGTTTCAACTTGGCCTTCGGGTCTGCCAAAATGTGAAATCACAATTACTTTGGCGTTATTTTCGGCGAGATATTTTAGAGTGGGAATCACCGCTTTAATGCGCGTGTCATCTTCGATTTTTCCGTCAATCATCGGCACATTAATATCAACGCGTACAATCACGTTTTTATTGGTCACAACACAATCACGCAGTCTGTTAAATCTTGGCATTTTGCTTTTTTGAATTTTTTTGAAATTTAGGGGAAAAAAAACTTGATTTTGGTGCATTGGTTTCTAGTTTGCGCCGCCTTCACAAAAGTTTCCAACTAAAATTCTTAAAAAATATGGGTACTAAAAACAACCCGAAAAACCGGGTAAAAGCTGCTGAGAAAAAGAAATTCAACGGCAAAGACATCGAACCAGCTTACTACCAAGGCACTCACGCCGGACATGGTAAATACATGGCGGCAAAATATGCAGGAACTCTTCAACTAGTGTTGAATCCTGAAAATAAGCCAATGCAGTGGAGCGAAATTAATTAGTTTTAAAAAGGGCGACAACCTTCATCTGGTTGTCGCCCTTTGTTCTTCTAGCCTCTCTTTTCCCTCACAAATTTTTATCACATGCCTGAAGTAATCATCCACGGTCCCGCCGGTAGAATTGAAGGTCGATATCATCAAAGCGCTAATCCAAAAGCGCCAGTTGCTTTAGTTTTGCATCCACATCCGCTTCATGGCGGCACCATGAATAATAAAATTACCTACGCTCTGCACAAAGCCTTCGCAAATAATGGCTTCTCGGTGCTGAGAATTAATTTTCGCGGTGTTGGAAAATCACAAGGCAAATTCGATAATGGCGCAGGTGAGCTTTTAGACGCTACAGCCGTAATGAACTGGCTTCACGATCAAAATATGGAAGCCAGCGAATATTGGATTGCTGGCTTTTCTTTCGGCGCTTGGATTGCCTTGCAAGCCGTGATGAGAAGACCTGAATTAGAAAATTATATTTTAGTTGCACCTCCCGCTACCAAATATGATTTCAACTTCATCGTGCCTTGCACTTCAGCTGGTTTGATTGTTCAAGGTGGCAAAGACGATATTACCAAAGAAGCTGACTCAGCAAAATTAGCTGAAAAATTATCGGCAAGAGAAGGCGCGGAAGTTATCTATCAAAGCATTCATGGCGCTGATCACTTTTTCAAAGATAATCTGAAAGAGTTTGAATCAATCATTGACGGTCACATCAAACATCGTTTGGTGGCTGATTCTACTAAGGTTCGTAAAGTTAAGCGCGACAGACGTCGTCGTCGCAAGAAGAAGAATGTTGCGGAAATTAAGCCGGAGAGAAATCACTTTCCGGTGAAGTCTTTGACGGCGTTTGAGGGTTAGAATTACTCTTTCGAAAATATCATAAAAAAATCCCTTAAGAAAATTTCTTAAGGGATTTTTTTTTAGTAGTTTTTATGAATAAATACCGCACCAAAGTAAAAAAGGCACTCTATGCAAGCACTTAAGATCGCCGGTAATTTGTGTGCATCTTAAAAAAATAAGTAACCACCGTAATTTTTTATGAGATATATTTACCAACCTCTCTTTTTAGTTTTGTTCTCTTTAGCGCTAATCTTATCACCTCAGAAGTCTAAAGCGAAGCCACTGTTTCCTCCACAAGAGTCATCTACAATAGAAAAGATAGAACCCGAAAGTACTGTCAGTCACAGCTATTTAACCAGTCTCGAGAATCATCAAGATTTCCTTTCAATGTCGCGATCTTACAAGAGAGGTCGCTTCAAGAATATTCCTCACCTGATGTTTTTAATCGATCGTGAACAAGACAAAACCTATTTCATAAATTCCCAACAATATGATTTTCACAACAAATTCGCCCGCGAGCATTATTTAACCTTAGATGATGACAAAAAATTCTTTGAAAATAATTACTATGGAGACCAGCGTCGCTTCATTTTAGGCAGCTTGGTTTATCAAGAAAAACAATCTAAAAATCAGCAATATGTAATTGAATTATGGGAGGGCGATAAGGCTTCACCGCTGATTTGGCAAGATTGCTACAGTAAAATTCAAGCGCATGTAAATTTTGCTCCCATTGCCATCAAGACTAACTCGCTGCATCAAGAAGAGGCTATAAATGAATGGAAAAATAGTTTACTTGAAGGGCTAGTTCCGACAATTCTCACTGGGCGCGATATCTATAAAACAAGAAATATTGAAGTGATTAATTCAGGGGTGGCAGTCGGGGTTTTAACTAGTTATGACAATTTAGAAGAGCTTGAGAAAAACCGATTTTTAGATGCTAAAAAAGAAGAGATTTTGCTTTTGCGCTTTCTGCCCTTAGCCATTTCTCCCGTTAGTGGCGTTATTACGAGCCAGCCTAGCATATTTTTATCCCACGTAAATATTTTAACCAAAGGTTGGAATATCCCAAATTTATACCTCAAGGACGCGCATAGAAAGCTTGCAAAATATGAAGGCAAGTGGGTTTACCTTCAGGCAAAGCAAACTCAATTTTCTAATGAAACAAGTGGAAGCTACAGCATTCGGCAGGCCACTAGGCGGGAAATTGAAAATAAAAAGCTGCAAATCCGCCAAAATAAAGAAAAGCAAAAGCACGATTTGCAATTTCCAGAAGTCGATTTGCTCCATCGCCAGCTCACGGATCTTAAGGAACAGCGCGCAAGTGATGTAAATAAATTCGGCGCGAAAGCTGCTAATTTAGGAGAGGTTTATAATGCCCAAATCAAAGATATAATTGTGCCGGATGGTTTTTCTATTCCCTTTGTTTTCTACCAAGAATTTATTGAGCGAAATAAATTAAGACCCAAAATTCTCGAAGCTTTGGCGGTTAAAGATTCGGTTTCTAGAAGAGAGTCGCTGGCAAAATTACGCGCAGATTTTTTGAATCTTCCCTTTGATCCGAAGTTAGCGAAAATGATTCTGGAAAAGATTCGAGCTGAGTACCCTGATGCTGGATTATTTTTTAGAAGTTCCACTAACGCAGAAGATTTATCAGGTTTTAGCGGCGCTGGATTGTACGACACAGTAGCGAATGTTTCGTACAATCATCAAGGAGACCAAGCGGTTATAAAAGCGATTCAAAAAGTCTGGGGCTCAATTTGGAATGATGCCGCCATTGCCGCTCGTGAAAATGTTGGAATAGAGGGGGAGAATCATTTGCAGATCTATTCTTCGGTTCTGGTGCAGCGCGGTATTAATTCAGAGTGTTCAGGGGTTATGATCACCACCAATCCTTACAAAAAAGATAAAGACGTGGTTTACATCAATGCCAAACGTGGTTTGGGAATGAAGGTGGTAGAAGGAAGGAAGGTTCCTGAGCAAATTTTATATAATTCCAAATCGGCCTCCATCAAGGTTTTTAGCCACTCTATGGATGATACTATGCTGACTTCAGATGACAAAGGTGGCTTAAAAGAAATTTCCATCTCAACAGATCAAAGAGTTCTCAGTGCCAAAAAAATTCAAAGTTTGGTTCAAGCTGCTCAATCTATTCATAAACTTTTCGCTAGCCAAACTTTTAAACCCCAGCCCCAAGACATCGAATGGTTAATGACTGGTAGCCAAGTTTATATTGTTCAGTCTAGGCCGTTTGTAGAATAGAGGTGTCCTTAATTCTTAAACAAAACTCCACCACAAGCTGAGTGC
>CAIUFU010000264.1 GCA_903898475.1 uncultured Alphaproteobacteria bacterium
AATCTTACTCATGTTACTTGGATCATATTTAAAATGAGGCAAAAATCATCTTCGGATATTTTAGTGTAAAAAATATCCATTGAGCAAAAAATAATTTCATGAAAGCAAAAGCTATTGAATTTAATCAAGAAATTGAGAATCGCATAGAGATGCAGATCATCGTAGATACTTACGATGAGTCAGAGGCAGCCATGGGCTGGTATTGTTATCTGCAAGATTATGGTTTTTCCTTTTGCAGCCAAATGCATCAAGTTAGTCAGCGCCTCACCATTATTGCTGGATGAGACAGTAGAGGTTATTGCTATGGATGAAGCGGAAAATTGCGAGCACGAGATGCTTGTTGAAGTCAAGTGGAGAGGCGAGATGATTTGTGTTCCATTAGAACAACTCGATGGCATAGATGTTGATGACAAGACTAATCAAGCCATAAGTGATTGGGTCTATTGGGTAGCTCAAGGGTATTGTTTTTAAATTTTTGTGTAACTTCAAGAATGTCTGACTCTATCCATGAAAAAATCCAATTTTTAGAGAATCAGCTTCAAGATTTGGAGAGGCATAAAGCCTCTTTGCAAACGGAACTCAAAAAGACGCAGGAAGAGCTACAAAAGCATCCGTCTTTACCCCCTCTGCCATTATTGTCACCGATAGCCAACAAAACTTTCTCACCAGAAGAGAAAATTAAGATTTTTATGAATCTTTTTCGTGGTCGAGTAGATGTTTTTCCAAAAAGATGGAGTAATTCTAAAGCTGGTAAATCAGGCTATTCTCTAGCTTGCTCCAACGAATGGGTTAGAGGTAAATGCAATAAACCAAAGATAAAATGCTCGCAGTGTTCCAATCAAGCCTTCATTCCAGCCACTGCAGCAATTATTCGTAAACATTTAGGTGGAGAAGATTTTGCTGGTGGCAAGAGAGATTATACGATTGGTATCTACCCAATGCTTGCAGATGATACTTGTTGGTTTTTAGCAGCAGATTTTGACAAGGATAAATGGCAGCAAGATGCTTTAGCATTCACTAAAACCTGTCGTAAAAATGGTGTGCCATGTGCACTTGAAAGATCGAGGTCGGGAAATGGAGCTCACGTTTGGATTTTTTTTGAAAAGCCTATTCAAGCAAATCAGGCCAGAAAAATGGGTTCAGCCCTTTTAACCGAAACGATGGATGATTATCCAGAGATTGGCTTTGAATCTTACGATCGCTTTTTTCCCAATCAGGACACTTTACCATCCGGAGGATTTGGCAACCTTATTGCACTCCCGTTGCAATATTTTCCAAGAGAGCGAGGTAACAGCCTATTTCTAGATGAAAATTTTGAACCACACCAAGATCAATGGCAATTTTTAGCATCGGTTTCAAAGATATCAGAATCGGCCATCAATAAAATTGTCGAGGAAGCATCCTGCAAAGGTATGATTCTAGGCGTTCGCATGCCAATTGAAGAAGGTGAAGAAAGACCATGGGAAATGAAGCCTTCTCGTAACAAACTAGAAATTCTAATCGATCAAAATCTTCCAAAGTCAGCCAATATTGTCATCAGCAATCAGATTTTTATTGAGAAGCAAAATCTTCCTCCGTCACTCATCAGTAAGTTGATACGCCTTGCGGCTTTCCAAAATCCTGAGTTTTACATAGCGCAGTCTATGCGACTATCGACATTTGGCAAACCAAGAATAATTGCCTGCGCTGAGAATTTTCCGGGGCATCTTGGCTTGCCCAGAGGATGTCTGGATGAGATTGTGGATTTACTAAAATCTCTCGGGATTGAGGTAAGTATTGACGACAAAAGATATGGTGGAAATCGCATCAAATTAAACTTTTTAGGTGAGCTTACAAGCGAGCAACAAAAGGCAGCTAAAACACTTTTACAACATGATGCCGGAGTTCTAGCGGCAACGACAGCATTTGGCAAAACGGTTATTGGTGCACATATGATCGCCAAAAGAAAAACCAACACTCTTGTTATCGTTCATCGCAGGCAGTTGCTAGACCAGTGGATTGAAAGATTAAAAGTATTTTTAAATATCGGTTCAGATCAAATAGGTATGATTGGAGGTGGCAAACACAAGCCGAGCGGAGTTGTGGATATTGCCATCATTCAGAGTCTGATAAAGAACAATGTTGTTGATGATATCGTGGCGCAGTATGGGCAAGTTATCGTTGACGAGTGCCACCATTTGTCTGCTGTTAGTTTTGAAGCGGTGATAAAAGCCTGCAAGGCAAAATATGTATTGGGACTTACTGCTACAGCTACGCGCAAAGATAGACATCATCCAATAATCTTCATGCAATGTGGGGAGATTAGGTATAAAGTTGACGCTAAAGAGCAGGCAAAACTTCGTCCATTTAATCACAAAGTTGTATTAAGAAATACAGCGCTCACTCTTGATACGACTACGGAACGCAAGCCTTCAATCAGTGATGTTTATTCAGAAATTACGCGTGATCAACAAAGAAATTTGTTGATTGTCGAGGATGTTCTTAGTGCTCTAAAACTAGGGCGTTGTCCATTAATTCTCACGGAGCGTAAAGATCATGCAGTATTCTTCGAGCAACAATTATCGCAGTTCTGTAAAAATGTTATCGTGATGGTTGGTGGACAAAATACGAAAAAGCGCGCAGCAATAAAACTTCAGCTCGAAACCGTACCAGAGCATGAAGAAAGGATTATTATTGCTACTGGACGATACATCGGCGAAGGGTTTGATGATAAACGTTTGGATACGCTCTTTCTGACCATGCCAATATCTTGGCATGGAACATTGGCTCAATATGCTGGAAGGTTGCACAGAAATCACGCCAATAAAAAAGAGGTAGTGGTTTACGATTATGTCGATTGCCAAGTGCCTATGCTTGCAAAAATGGCAGAAAAAAGGATGAAGGGATATGCAAAAATTGGGTACACACAAGCATTTGATAGCTAGAGGCTAGTTATAATTCCGCCTTCTTTTTTTATCGAATTATAGTCTTCTGTAAAACTTTTGATGTAACCATTGCCCATAATCACATTACTTGTCCGAAAAAGCCCATCATAAACAATTTTACCAGAAAACGGGATGAGTACAGTATCAACAAATATCGGTAAATAATATTTTGGAATAATTTCATCGATGCTGCTCATTAGTCCTATCACGCCATACGCATGTTTTTCGTCGAGAAAGATGGAGTGATTTTTCAGATGCTTCAGTATAACAAAATTTCCTGTAACGGCGCTTTTCCAATTCTTGGTAACCGACAATTCTTGCTCATCAAAACTTGCTGGATTTGCTTCGATGAATTGATCAATAAACTCTCTTTTTTTAAACAAGCGATTTCTTAAAGCAGTGGC